>QNAG01000096.1 GCA_003641415.1 Candidatus Zixiibacteriota bacterium
AGACGGTTCATTCCGGCCGGGTTCCAGTAGGCTGCTGTTGCATCAAATGGTCCGGCAATGACAGCGCCCCCAAGAGCCAGACCTCGTCCGCCAACTCCGAGCGAAAATGCATCACCGGCATATTTGGCTGCTTGGGCTACGCTGCTTATCAGCAGCAGAAAAACGACGAAAATGTACCGAGCGAATGTCATATTTTAGTCTTTACTTCAAAGCATTATATGCAATTGACCTTCATGATGCTACTAATCTTGCTATCGGCATGGTTTTTCTCTCTATTTGGCTCGTCGAGATATTTGATGAATTACTTCGTGATTTGGATGGCGGGTTTGGGCTTGTTTATAACTGATAATAATTCCCTGTGTAAGGAGGCAAGTGGATAGTCAGTCATGTAGATCAAATCACCTGCAGATTTGACACTAAAATACGACCCCATGATTGTGATTCGTGCAAGAAAACAGCCACCCTTCCCTAAGGGCTTGTTGAAAAAGTATCCTAAGTGCAAGTTTGTTGAGAGTGTGGTTTTGAGAACGGGCGACGTAAAGCCGCTCTCTACGCGGGATTTCAATCTTCTCTCGCGGGACGGGGCTTGTCTCCGTCCTTATGGAAACGATGACTGGGGTTTGTCAACAAGCCCCTAAGGAGGGGTAGTCATACCTCAATTCCAACGCTGGGATCGCATCTATTCACAGATGGGTGGTGGACCCCCTGTGAAGAGGTACGCCACGAGGTAAGTCAAATCTGCTACATCTAATCCTCCGCTTCCATCAACATCACCTTCATTTTCATATGGTGGCGGCGGTCCGGAAGTAAACAGATATGCTACAAAGTAGGTCAATCGGCCCGCCGCTGTTACCGCAAAGTGATAATGTCCTATTAGAGCAAAGTAGAAATGTCCTAATTAGAGGCTATAATAGATCCCAGGAAGTGAGGGATGCTTATGGCTGGAGAGGACATTATCAGGACGAGTCTGAAGGATTTGAGAAGGCTGAAGGTGTTGCACGGTGTATTGGAGAAGCGTTTTACGCAGAAGATTGCGGCTTCAATGAACTGCATAAACTTGTGAGAAACATGTGCAGCCGAGACGTTTCGTATGCTGACAACCACATCAATAGTTGGGAAGTTAGGAAAGGAGACCGGCTGGTAGCCAGTCTCCTTCAAAAGTCAAGTCCGTGGATGAGTTGCCACGTGCCTCAAGAGGTCGCCGCTAGTACGAATTACGGGAGCCATTGCCACCGCCGCGGTTGCCGCTTTCGGTGCGTGGTTTCGCCTCGTTGACATTCAACTCGCGTCCATTCAATTCCTGGCCGCTTAGGCCACTAATGGCAGCCATACCCTCGTCCTTTGACGACATCTCGACAAATGCGAAACCTTTCGGTCGGCCGCTGTCCCGGTCAGTAATGACCTTGACGGTTTCGACTTCACCATAACCTTCGAAGGCTTGGCGTAAATGATCTTCTGTCGTATCATACGACATGTTTCCTACGTAGATATTCATTCTACACTCCATAGTTGCTTATCCCGAAGCGATCTTCATTCTGACGAAGGCACATACTTCACGATAAGCGGTATACTGCACATAATTGTGCAATTAACTCGAGATTAAGCTTTAGCGGAGTATTGTGGTTTAGGACAAGACAGCGAAAAAGGTCGAACTCAAATCAATACTAACTCTTTATTATATCGGTTACATTGGCGAAAACCTACGATTATTTCTGTAAAATGCAGTTTATTTTTCGGTTGCCTCTCGCTGAGATCAGGGAAGGCGGCCACAATTCGGCTTCGGCATGGTGCAAGTTCTTGTGCCACAACGCGAGCATGGGGACATGCCACCCATTTTCTTGGGATCAGAGGGTAAACGACAGCCTAAAAGTTCTGGGTATTGAATAGTCCATCCCCGCTTTTTCATCCCATTGGGCAGCAACGAATTACAAACCCAAAAATATCAAACATTACTCTCACCAAACTTTTACCATCTTAGAGTTCAATACCATTTCTTTCTTACCTTATCCTCGAAATAACCCGAAGGTTTTTTGTCGGTAGTTGATCTGATTTCCCAGAATTGAGATCTACTCCACACGAAGGCGATGTCCAATCGTGTGGCTGCGACCAGTCATGACCGATGAGATTCGATCCACTATGCGAACATAAAGAGATCGACGAGTCGAATAGAGACGCTTCTAAACATAAAACAGGACTATGTATGAAGGCGGTCCGCTTCCGTTTATGCTCGGACCGGGAGAATGCCGCGAGTGGCGGTTTACATTCCCGAAAGGGTATGGGCTTCGGTGTAACGGAAAGGACGCGTTGGGAAAAGTCTACCAGTGCGGGGTTAGCAACCGTCAGACTGGCTAACCATATTAATTGTACGATAGCTGCTGAGTAACCTTTAAGGGAGGGTTAGATGAAAAGCATTGGGTTGCGCTGTTGGGCTAATAAATTCGCGTATGTTGTACTTGAAGGGTCTACTATCAATCCCACACTTGTAGGGCACGATATCCGCACGGCTCCAGGGATATCTAATGCCCACAAACGGTCTCTTAATACTGGAATCGATGGAAAAACATGACAATTAGTGCATACACCTATGTGTCTTCGCTTTTTCGTTTGGAAAAATAGTGTATGTCCTCTCCATAAAGATAACCATGCTTTTGAAAGAGCGCCATTGAAGGGGTGTTATATTCCTCAATCAAACAGGCGATAATCTCTGCTCCAAGTCCATGAAGAAACCTCTCGCTCTCTTCGATAATTCTGGAGGCAAAACCTTGATTGCGGTAGTCCGGATCAACCGCCACGCGATTTATCCATCCCTTACGACCGTCATAAGTCACTAATCCAAGAGCCACCAATCGACCGTTCAAAAACAGTCCAATAAACTCCGTATCTTCTCGCTGCATCTCGATTTCCATACGCTCACGGGAATCACGACCAAATGGTCGATAAGGCAAGCCGGCATCAGCCCAGACTTTTATAAGAGCGTCATAATCGTCAATTGTCAGCTTGCGCACTTCCTGTGCCATACTTTTCCTCCAGAATTGACCGTAACCAGCTGAGTGGGAAGCGTGAAGCGTATGGTTGCTCGTTCCAATGCTCACAGCCGGTGAAATTAAGTAACACTCCTCGAGCCGGTACGCCAACATCCGCTGCGGTTCGCATTCCGGATGCCAGCATAAGCAAACAGGCAATACCAATCACGCCGATGTCTTTCTTTGTCTTAGAGTAATGTTCGATTTGTTCCGCCAGCTTTCGCTTCGAGAAAACAACCGTTGCATCATACCTTTCGCCAAGTTTAACAATATGGTTCGCCTGGCAACTTTCAGTACATGCGCAACACTCGTCGCCGGTCGGAAGATCTTCTTTCTCACAATCCGGATTGTGCATGGAAAGACAGTCCGGCATAATTATTATTGTATGCTTGGCGCGGTTGAAAGCTCTCCGGTTGAGCTTGTCGTAGATTTCAAACGCCACAGCTTCAAGCAAATACTCTTCTTTGGGTGTACACCGCAGTCGTTTCTCACAGGGAGAACGATTACCATGCGCAGCTCGTGCCACGAATTCATCGATATTGGCAAACTCTTCAGCGAATTCTTCAAATCCCTTTGCTAAAAAACGTTCAATAAATAAAGTCAGTTTTTTGTTAAATCCGTGGCTAAGATGGTACGTGGGATATTGCCGATTCATGTTAGTAATATATCGGTGAGCCAACTAATACTGGAAGAATAAAATTATCTGGGTATCGTTTGATCGCGATCCTGCAAACGAGCCAGCCCTTGCTTAGCGGGAGTTGATTCCGGGAACAGGTTCAAAGCAGTACGGTAGTTTAACTCTGCCCTGGCCAATTCTCCTTGAAGTTCCAGGCACTCGGCGATAGATCGATAGATGTCACTTCGGGTACGTGGTTCGTTCGGAGCCAGATCAAGCCCCACATATAAGTGTTCCATTGCGGCAGTATACTCTTCTTGACGCATCATCACTCGGGCTAAATAATAGTGGCCGCTCCATCCGTGCGGATTGTCAGCTATTGCCTGCTTAAAATGGTGCCGAGCCTGCTGAAAATTACCGCTGCGAAAAAGAATAAGGCCTTCGTGCAAGTGTTCCTCGGCAACAGTCGGAGTGCGGTTGGGATCGTACCTTTCCCGATTGGAACTATTGACTTGGGTTTTCGGTTGTGCCTTGACTACCGTGAAACTCCGCGTGCAGCCGTTGGAAATAACAAGGATTGTCAATAACAACAACGCAACCATCAACTTATGGAATATCATAGTGTACCGCATAAACCTCTTTATCGACAGTAGAGCTTATTGGATAAAGGTTCCTGAAGTAAGATTGACAAAATTGGGCAATTAGTGGACAGTTTTAAAACTTACAGGAAAGTTATAAAGGAAGATTCTTTAGAGCAGGCTTATCAATTTTGCCTGACTGGTATTTCGGGAGAGAGTCAACCAGGGTGACATATTTGGGAATCTTTTGAGTTGATAGTCTTCCCCGACAGTGATCCTGGATACTCTTAGTATCGAGGTTTGCCCCATCTTTCGGTACTACTACAGCCCGTATTGCTTCTCCAAGAATTGGATCTTCTACACCAAAGACCGACACTTCACTTACCTGACCCTGTTCGAGTATACATTCCTCGATTTCTTTTGCGCTAACCCGGTTACCGCCGGTTTTGATAATCTCTTTCTTACGTCCAACTATGAAGATATAACCGTCTTCGTCCTTGCGAGCCAGATCGCCAGTGTAAAGCTTGCCTTCACGAAGAACTTTCGCTTGTTCTTCGGTTTGGTTCCAGTAGCCCATCATCACCGAGTCACCGCCAACAACAATCTCCCCCGTTTTGCCTGACGGCAGTTCGCAGCCTTTGTCATCTACAATAATCACCTCCACCCCCGGCACTGGAATACCAGCAGAACCAATTTTCTCGCGCAGTCGATCTGGTGGCAACCAGGTTACCCGCGGTGAGGCTTCAGTCTGACCATACATAATGAAAATCTGTTTAGAGGGAAAAGCTCCTATCAGTTGCCTTACAATTTCCGGAGCCATCGCTCCGCCAGCTTGAGTGAAGTATCTCAGATGAGGGAAATCGCGTTTTGGAAAAGTGGTTTTATCCAACAGAATCATGAAATTTGACGGCACCCCGGAGAACCCAGTAACCTTTTCTCTTTCCATTGTATCCAAAACCGTTTCGGGGTAAGTAAACCGATTATCAATCACCATTCGTCCTCCGACAGCGACATGGGTCAATAACAACGAGTTCCCATAGATATAGTAAAAAGGCAGGACTACAATCACACTATCATGGGAAGATATTTTCAGGTACTCAAGCGTACCTACCGTATTTGATATTAAATTGCGGTGCGATAACATGACCCCCTTAGGAGTGCCGGTACTTCCTGAAGTGTAAAATATCGCGGCAAGGTCGCCTGATGCTTTTTCTGCCAACCGTTTGATTTCCTGAAAGTGGGCAATGGTGGTGTCTTCGTCTGGGGGGGAATGAGAGTCTTTTTCATTGAAATTAGCGTCAAGCATCTCGCTCATGCTGTCACAATTAATATCGATATCAAGCGTTGGCAATGAACGGTCGGTCAAAATGTTTGTAAGGGTTGTTTCGCCTTCGACAATACGTGGTAAATATCGGGTATATTTCCCCTGGGTAATCAAGGCATGAGCTTCGCAATCATCAATGATGAATCTTATCTTGTCGGGATGCAGCGATGTATCGATAGGTACTACCACAAGCCCCGCTTGCAGGATTCCAAAATATCCTACAACATACTGAAGACCATTGTCGCACATCAACGCCACTCGTGAACCCGGGTTGAAACCGTATTGTGATAAAGTGCGAGCAAGAGCCGAACTTGCCTTATTTACTTGATCATAGCTGACCTTTAGATCGCCGTGTACTAGTGCCAGTTGATTGCCGAAACGTTCGGCGGTCAGATTTAGAAATTCATGGAGTCTCATTTTCACTCAGACACACAATCGGATTCGGGTGAAGATCACCCATAGACAGTTACTTAATCTCCAGCGGATTCATGCGTAAATACTGTGTAGCGTCGATCTTCCGCTTGATCCCCGCATAGCCACGTTCGACTTGATCGGTGGTGAGGTTCAACACTAGGGCAGCCTCTTTGGGTGGAACACCGGTTTCCATCGCGTGCCACAGCATATCCATTGTGTAAAAATCCAGTCCAAAAAAGAACTCTTCCTGGGTTACTTCTGAAGAATATGTGTCGGTTGTTGGTGTTCGTTTAATTATACCCTCCGGAACTCCAAGGAACTCCGCCAACTGGAAAACCTGAATTTTGAACAGATGGGCTATCGGTTTGAGATCAGCGCCGCCATCACCCCACTTGACGAAAAAGCCCTGTTCATGTTCGTCTTTGTTTCCGGTTCCAACCACGGCTCGATTGAGCCGCTCGGCGTGATAATAAAGCGTGGTCATGCGAAGACGTTGTTTGAGATTGGAGGCCGCTACTACCTGTAAATAAGCCGATAACGGCATCCGTTTCTCCTGAACAGCTCCATCGGGAGCTTCAATGGTCAAGGTAAAATAATTGAACGCATTTTCATCGAGCATATTCGTTGGGATTGTTATTTTGCATTTGTAGGTGTCATTAAATTCAGGAAATACCTGGCGGATTGCTTCGTCACGACGACGGTAGCAGCCAAGTCCATCAAGTCCTCCCGTTAGTTCTTCAACTACCGTTTCAAAACCAAATTTCTCCGCCAGCTCGATAGCCAGGGTTTTACTTTCGCTCACCGAGTCCTTCTCGGGCATCATCACCCCAAGAACTTTTCCCGCGCCGATAGCTCGGACGCACAGCGCCGCCACTACTGATGAGTCTATTCCGCCGGAGATGCCCACCACTGCCCCACGCTTTTTCATAGCGCTGCCAATCTGTTTTGAGATCTCATCACATATATGATCAGCAACTTTCTCAGCATCAATTTTGAGACTGTCTTTACTGAAAACCAAATTAACTGCCCTTGTTAGAAGTGTCTTATCATTATCTATTTATCGGAGTGTCCTTAATACAGCTTAACTCGCTCCCTTCGACTCTGATCATACTTAAAAGAAAGGCTCCTGCTTACGGATACTGAAAGCATAAAAGAGTTTAGCGCTACGTTTATCCCCAACACCTTCAATGCTGAGCACCTTAATCAGCGCCGTGAAACCCTCTGTTGTCAACACTCGAACCCAGTCACCTGATTCGATTGCTATCCGGTTATCTTTTGGAACTGCTTTGGTAGAAATTTTATCATGGATGTTAGCGAAATCTCCCTTATAATCCAGAATCCGGAACTTGTTATCACGAAGAAATCCATCAAGTCGGCTTGGAGAAGCGAGGTAATCCCTGCCATCTTTGGAGAAGAAATACAGATCGTTAGCCAAATCATCGGCTCTTACATATTCGTTGTGAGCAAAAGAGAAACCGTCATTATCCGATGTGTACCTTATCGCCAGTTCCATCTCGCCCCTGGGACCGCAAACTGTAACCAGCTCTTGTGATGGTTTTGATAGAGTGCGGTCAGGGAAAACGGTTCGCACAGACACAAAATAGGGAACACCGTTTTCAAGCCCCTTCGCTTCATATTGTTCGATGCCATCATCAGGATTAGTGTCGCCGGGGAAAACCGGATGATTATGGGGTACTACCGATGCAGGAAGGGTCTGACCCGGGTAATCATCAGCCAACGGTTGGCGACTTATATAAATGTTGTAACCTGATTTTAAGACTTCGCACGTTTCTTTGAAGGATACAATCATACTGCCATCGTTTACATCAACTCGCACATCATGTGGTACACATCCAGATGGTGCCTCTTCAACCACTCGTTTGGGGGCGCAGTTGATCCAAAAGAGGATTGTCACGCAAAGCAAAAAAGTCAGTTTGGTTCTTTTCATTCAGTTTCCATCAGCATTTCATGGCCGTTGTAGATTTGCTTATCGAAAATAGGCAAGGCTACCTCGCAGAGCAAGTTGTAATGTTTACGGAACTTTTTTTCGCGTAGCGGCGGGCCTTGTCTCCGCCGTTCCTCGACTCCGCTCGCAGGTATCACCTGGTTCAGGCATTGCCTGATTGTATGACATTCGCTTTATACTACGTAAAAAACTATCTGACTGCTGCTCCCCAGACAGGGTTGGAACAGTTCCCGCTACGGGTCAAGCGACGCTGATTGCGACCGGTGATATCCATTGTGTACAGGTCACATGTCCCAAGCCGGGTTGATGAAAAGATGATATGTTTTCCACCTGGACAAAAGTGCGGATTTTCATTCATTCCAACATCGGTTAGAATCCGGTAATCCACACCGGAAGTATCAATCGAGGCAATGTCGAACCGCCCTCTCTTACTGCGACTCACAAATGTTATCCGGTTGCCACGTTTGGACCAGATCGGTGAATCGTTATAGCCACCCTCATAAGTCAGGCGACGAATATTGAGACCATCAGCATCCATTATATACAACTGCGGTCGACCGGTACGGTCGGAAGAAAAAACAATCGAGCGGCTGTCAGGCGACCACGATGGTGAGCTTTCGATGGCGCGATGATGCGTCAGACGCTTGATGATACGCCCGTCAAGGTCAAGGACATAAATCTCCGAATTGCCATCCTTGGTAAGAACACAGGCGACTTTGTCCCCATCGGGTGAAACCGCCGGAGCCGCAATAAGACCGGGATAATTAGCAACCCGAGTAACAGCGCCGTTGTCTACCTGTACCTTATAAAGTTGCGGGTCACCATCTAAGTAGGAAGTGAAATATACTTCATTCCCATCAGGGGAAAAAAAGGGAGAGATATTTATTGACCCATTGTTAGTTAATTGTCTCTCGTTAGCGCCATCGTAGTCAGAAATAAAGAGTTCCTTGGTTTCACCGATTTTTTTAGCGAAGACAATCTTTGTTCTAAAAATTCCAACCTCTCCGGTCAGGTTGTGAACGATTTCATCGGAAATATTGTGGGCTATCTCCCGCCAGTACATCTTGTGATACTCAAAAGACCCTTTGGCAATTTGTTGCGCCGTCTGGGTGTCAAATAAACGCCAACGAGCACGCAGATTGGATCCGGGAAACTCCGCCTCGAGCTTCACAGTAAGATCAGCGCCAAGACGCTTCCAGCCAAGAAGATCCAACTCTGTAATCTCGTATACCTGCAGGAAGAAAGAGTCAAGGGGGATCAATTCAAAGTCTGCATAGAAGTTTATATCCCGCTGCACCACCTGTGTCACCCATCGCATTATCGATGAATCATCCGGCGTGATGTACTGGTTGCCAATGAATCTCATGTCATCAACCCCGATTGGTGTTGCCTCGAAACCGGATGCCATAAGGGTATCAAAAAAGATATTGCGTATCCTGGCGTGGTTTGCCTGAGCCAGGCTGATCGACGGCACAGTTAAACAAAAAATCAATAAGAAAAGGGTTGCTTTCACTTTCATAGATTTACCTCGGGCTATGCTTGAATGGGAGTGTCAAGCCGATTATTTCATCTCTGAATTGACGTGGCAGAGGAGGAAACGGAGCCGCACCAGAAACCGCCCGCATGCACGATTCGTCAAACTCCGGAATTCCTGACGATTTCTCTATTCGCAGCTCAATGATACGTCCGGATTTAATAACCTGAAAGTAGATAGTGCAAATCAGGGTACCATCATACACAATCGGGTTTTTCCAGTTGACCGCAATTTTATTGAAAGTCTGTGTGAACCAGTAGGGGTAGTTGAAGCTGGCATTGTCTATAGTAGCTCCGGCAAAGGGTGAGCCGCTAACGCCAGAGGTTTCAATCTCTTTGCTTTC
>QNAG01000097.1 GCA_003641415.1 Candidatus Zixiibacteriota bacterium
AGCCCTGGCTTGGTTGAAAGAATAGCCAGTGTTTTCACAACAGTCAGTGCTTGTTAATTTGCCCCGCCACCGAGTCCAGGATATTGATACCATGGAAGACTGGCAGCGTGCTGAGTGGCTGTTTAAAACTTTACAAGCCGCTGAGGAATAACCCATGAACATTGTTTTTCGCGTTGATGCCTCCATCGAAATGGGGATTGGTCATGTCATGCGCTGTCTGACATTGGCTGATGCTCTGAGTGATGCAGGGGTACAGAGTCATTTTGTCTGCCGTGAGCATCCCGGTAACTTAATTGATCAGATTACCCGGCGCGGACACCAAGTGCACCCCTTGCCCCGTTGTCAAACAGGCCATCGGGCGGTTGGTATAGAAACACAAAAATCACAACCGGAACATGCGCACTGGCTAGGCTGTGATTGGCTCACCGATGCCCAGCAGACTTTGAACAGTATAGCTTCTCTGGATGCCGATTGGTTGATAGTTGATCATTATGCCTTAGATGAACGCTGGGAAAAGCTACTGCGCCCTGCTTGTAATAAAATTATGGTGATTGATGATTTGGCTGACCGTTACCACGATTGTGATTTGTTGCTGGATCAGAATTACTATGGAAAATTGAAAGCACGATACGAAGGGTTACTGCCAAGCTATTGCATTCAATTGCTCGGACCTGAATATACCATTTTACGCTCTGAATTTATAGATGCTCGCGGAGCATTGAAAGGGCGTAACGGCATCGTGAAGAATCTTCTTATCTTTTTCGGTGGCAGTGATTATACGAATGAAACATTTAAAGCTTTAGATGCGTTGCGGTTGCTGAATCGACCTGATGTCGTTGCTCATGTCGTTGTCGGAGCAAGTAATCCGCACAAAAATCAAATAAAGTCTATGTGTTCTCGATTGCCCAATACTAAATACCATTGCCAAGTTTCAAATATGGCAGAATTATTACTAAATGCAGATTTGGCACTTGCTGCGGGTGGAAGTGCCA
Source organism: Candidatus Zixiibacteriota bacterium (assembly GCA_003641415.1). GTDB lineage: Bacteria > Zixibacteria > MSB-5A5 > GN15 > FEB-12 > B120-G9. Next base: position 993 of record QNAG01000097.1, read on the forward strand.
CTTTGGAGCGTTGTTTTTTGGGGCTGCCAGCATTGACCGTCGTTACCGCTGAAAATCAGAGGGCTGTTACCATGGCCGTAGAAAAGGCGGGAGCAATCCTGAACATGGGGAACTCTCATGGCGTAAGCGCCCAAAATTTTGCTCAGGCCATGGTCGATATCTGTAGCCATCCGACTCGTTTGATATCTATGGGGAAAAGCGGCTTAAAGATCATGGGTGGCAATAGTTATAGCGGTGTGGCAGGGGTCGTGTCTGCCATGATAAATTGAGAAGTACCCACAGGAGTAAACTGAAATATGGTTGATTTTTCTGTTCGAAAAAATCATTTTGGATTCTATGGATTAGTTGAAAAACTTTCTCCCTCTGAGCTGAAAAATTATTATGCGGAAAAATATTATCAGGACTCTTCTGAAGTAGAGTATTTCAAGAATAAACTTCAGAAGAAGTATCTTGCGGTGTTGAAGTTCTTGCCGGATATGGGAAAAAGCCTTTACGTTTTTTGGATGTGGGTGCAGGTGAAGGGTGGTCACTGAGCTTTTTTAAAACAAAGGCTGGAATTGTACCGGGCTTGACCACAGTAATTTCGGCTGCAAGAGCTATAATCTCGATTGCCTTGAAGATCTGGTTGTCGGTTTTTTCAGAAAACGGAGTGAAAAATGGAGAATGAAATCAAAACTCTGGGCGGGTTTATTTTAGATGAAACCAGCAACCGCATCCAAAATTTGCCATATGTTAAAGGAACCACCAAAATAAGAAACATGAATTGGACAAAGGGAGGTAGTATCGTTAGACTAGATTTTTTGTTATGAAACGACAACGGTTGCTATCGCCTATTTTGTAATCTGGGGAAGACGCTTTTTTGAGGAAAGTATGGATGAATTAATTTCAGTGCAACTGAAACCATTGACCGATGCTGAGATTCCCATGGTCTTGCGGTGGCGTAATCACCCTCTCGTGCGCAAGGTCATGTTTTCAGACCATGAAATTAGCCTTGACGAACATCTCGCTTGGTGGAAAAAAACTTGCGACGATTCTATTCGACAAGATTTACTCTTTTATTACAATGGTCAACCGCGAGGAGTCATCTATTTTTTCGATATTGATCTTGTGGAGCAACGTTGTCATTGGGGGTTTTATCTTGATAGTGAGCAATTGTCTGGAAGCTCTGAGCAACTCAAAATCTGGTTGGCTCTGGAGCAGTCTGCAATTAATTATGCTTTTGAAACTCTTGCAGTACAATCGTTGATTTGTGAAACGTTTGAATTCAACAGAGCAGTACATCAGATCCATAAGAAGTTTGGTTTTAAAGAGATAAATCGCATTAGCCATGAAAAAGATGGTCAAGATGAAATAGTTGTAGTCATGGCATTAAAAAAAGAGTCAACAGGGCAGGAGTGTGACGTTTCAGTAAAGGCGGTGTCAATACCGCCAGTCCTTCAATTGGCCTTCCTTGGAAGCGCAAACTGGGAACTTGTTGGTCGCGAATTTGTCCGGCTTTATAGCGAGGCTATTGGGGAGAATGCTGAGATTTTCCCTATCCCTTTTGGACAATACCGTCATCAAATATGGGATGAGAAGTCAGAACTTTTAACGAACAAGCTGGATTACTACGTTTTTTGTGAACGTTTAGAAGATCTCTATGAGACGCCATTTACTATCTTTGACTTTTCTAAGCGAGAAGCCCTGGAACAGCATTTTAATGAATACTGCCATTTGATTAAAAATGCACGCGATAGATTGACTGGTACTTTTTTTGTTTTGGATTTTGTCCCAGTCAAACCCTTTCTCTCCTCCTTGGAGGAGGCTTCATATGAGAGCGAGTCTGTTCTCGGATTTGTTGAAAGCCTGAATACAAGGCTTGAGCAAGTATGCAATAATATTCCTGATTGTTTCTTGGTTAGACTTTCTGCCCTCGTTGGTAGGTTTGGAGCAAATTTTGCGAATCCCGGAAAATATTGGTATCTTGCGAGATCACCTTTTAGTGCAACCTTTGCGACTGAATTAAATCGGGAAATTTTGAAATTTATTCTAGTGCTAAGGGGTCAGACGGCTCGTGTTGTGGTTGTTGATCTGGATAATACTCTTTGGGGGGGGGGGATTGGTGATGATGGCCTCGATGGCGTTAACGTTGGCGGAGATTTCCCCGGTAACGTGTTCGTCGAAATTCAGCAGACTCTCAAGTCCTTGCGTGGTAGAGGAATGGCGTTGGCTATTTGTAGCAAGAACACCGAAACTGTAGCTCAGGAGGTTTTTCAGAAACATCCCTCCATGGTGCTGAAACTTGGTGATTTCACCAGTACTCGAATTAACTGGAGAGATAAGACAGAAAATCTTCGAGAAATTGCTGCTGAAATAGGAGTAGGTCTTTCATCTCTGTGCTTTTTAGATGATAGCCCTTACGAAAGGGATGCTGTTCGGCAAATGCTTCCTGAGGTCATTGTGCCGGAATTGCCGCAAGATATTACTCTGTGGTCTTCCTTTATACTGTCTTGTCCCCATTTGGCGGCTTTTCGACCAACACAGGAAGATCTGAAAAGGGTTAAGAACTACGAGATTCGTGCCAAGATCAAGAACGATGCGACGACGTTCAAGGAAAAGGAAGATTACTGGCGAAGTCTTGGTATGAAGCTCTTTTTTTATCAGTATGGAAAAACAAATAAGCAGAGAGTATTGCAGTTGCTGTCCAAGACGAATCAATTCAACATGACTACGAGACGGCATGCAGAGAAAGATTTGGAGCTTCTGGTTTCTGAGGGCGCTGATATTATTCCAATCGGATTGGCTGATAAGTATAGCGATGAGGAGATAATCGGATTAATTATTCTGATTCCTACAAGCGAAGTCCAGACTATGGTTATCGAAACGTTTCTTTTGTCCTGTCGTGTTTTGGGACGCAGTGTGGAGACTGGAATTCTTGGTTGGATTTGTACGCATTTGTCGAAACGGGGAATTACTCGACTTGAAGGGTTGTTTTTTGAAACGGAACGAAATCTGCCGGCTGCCAGTGTCTATAAATACCATGGTTTTGAGGCGGTTGACCCTTCCCGCTTTCGACTAAGTTTGAAAACGTCCCCTGTTGTTCAGCCCGAATGGTTTCAATTTAGCGAAGAGGCACCACAATGAACGGTTTGTTTTCTGAATGTAAAGTGTTGTATGTCGATCACCTTGCCGTCACGACGTCGGATTTTGAAACAACCCTGCAGGATTATCTTTCATTGGACGGTTCGAGGCTGCTCAAGGGACCGGGAGTGAATATTGGACAGCGAGTACGATACGCCTTTGTTCAATTGCAAAATGGTTGCACTGTTGAAGTGTTGGCGCCCGAAGAAAAATCACCAATTGCAAAACATGTGCTGCAAGGGGGCGGACCTTATCATTTTTGTTATGCGGTGAGGGATATTGAACAGTCGATTGCTGTGGCGGAAAATCGTGGGGCCAAGTTGGTTTCCCAGCCAATAGCCGATGTGGCATTTGATGGCAGAAGGGTTGCTTTTCTTTGTCATGAAGCCCACGGTGTGTTTGAATTTGTGGAAGCATACCCGCAATCAAAAATGGTCAATAATGCGCTAAAACCCTCTGATCCTCCGTTTCAACCGGTTGAAATCATAACGGATACTTTATCTGAGGATACTGACATTGAGGGCGCATTGCAGCGGGTTTTCAGTAAAGTATTCCCACGCATTGAAATTTCTACATTGTTTGATGCTGCGATGGACAAATCCGAAGAGTGGGATTCTTTAGCTCAGATTCAATTAGTTATGGAACTTGAATCTGAATTTTCAATCAATGTTCAGTCAGACCAGATTGAAAATCTTACAACATATTTAGCGATTCTTCACCATTTGCGGGAGGAACTCTGAATTTATTATCTTTAACTATAGCTGATTTACAGAAGACAAGGTTTGCCCCCTTCCCCTAAAAAATTCCGAGACGGCTGGGCAACTATCGCTGGTGTTTTGAGTGAAAATTTATTTCTAAAATACGTTGAGTGAAAAAGAATATAGAGTATGTACATTTCCCCCGGCACTTAAAAGAAGTATTGAGCGGTATTACTTTTTACTAAAAGTTGACATAGGTTAGGCTGTATATGGAAAAGCATATTTTAGAAACGATGAATTCGGTAGCGGAAATGACCGGAAGTGAGCTAGTTGCCGAGTTGAATGAGGATACTGTCTTGCTTGAAAGTGGTCTTGACTCCCTTGGCTTTGCCATTCTTGTGGCTCGCTTGGAAGAAGAGCTAGGTTATGATCCCTTCACGTTAATGGAACAACCCGTATATCCAAGGGTCTTGGGCGATCTTTTTAAAATTTATAAGCAGTTTGCGTCTCCTGAAAAATGATGACGCTCGATACGTTACTTAGCCAATTTGGAGCTGAGCATAAGTGTTTGAAGACCGCTTGCGAACTGGTCACTGTCCGAGAGCTTCGTGAACGGTCAGCACGTTTGCGCAAGAATCTGATTCAAGCGCAAGGCTCCTGTGTGGTGCTATGCGTACAATCACCGTTGACACTGATCGAGGCTCTGGTGGCGTTAGATGGATTTTCGAGAGCAATATTTTTGCTCCCTTATGGACTCGATTCAGATATAGAACAACGGCTGATTGAGGCAGCTCAGTGTGATTACAGACTGGAAGATAAAGGGAACCTTACTCCTCTCAGAGCACAGTTAACGAGCACAGAGTTAAATCGTTTACCGACGCAATGGCTGATGGCGACTTCTGGCACCACTGGCGTGCCTAAGATCGTTGCTCATACTTTTGATAGTTTGACTCGGACGATGAAACGTGACACGAGTTGTGGTTCATCCTATACATGGGGGTTGATGTATGACCCAAGTAGATTCGCTGGCTTGCAAGTGGTGTTACAGTCGCTTATCGGTGGGTCTTGCTTGGCAGTACCATCGTCGCTTGTTTTCGAAGTTCAAGTTACGGCGCTGCTTAAGCAACAGGTGAATGCGCTGTCGGCTACCCCATCCTTATGGCGCAAACTGTTGATGGACGGTCGTGTATTTGACCTGACAATGACGCAAATAACACTTGGTGGCGAGAGTGTCGATCAATCTCTTTTGGATGGCTTACGCCACAAGTTTCCTGCTGCACGGATCACCCATATCTACGCCTCGACTGAAGCTGGTGCGGCTTTTGCCGTGAATGATTGTCTCGCCGGCTTCCCTGCAAAATGGCTTAATAGTGCTGCAGCGCCGGTACCTCTTCGAATAAATGACTATGGACATTTATTGATAAAACCTGCAGTACTAGCTCAAGGCGTTGAAATTCAGAGTCGTTTAGATGCCTCGGGTTATCTCGATACTCAGGACATGGTTCGACAATTAGATGATCGTGTTTTTTTTCTGGGTCGAGCTTCAGGGGCAATTAACGTTGGTGGCAACAAGGTTCATCCTGAAGAAGTCGAAAATCTGATCCGAGAAATTCCAGAGGTTTTGGATGTGTGCGTATTTGGGAAATCAAACAGCCTGATGGGACAACTGGTGGCTGCTGAGCTCGTAATAGCTGACGGTACGGATCCAAAGGTCCTGCGCCCCAAAATATATGGACATTGTCGGGCTAAACTTGAAGCTTGGCAATGCCCAGCGTTTGTCACGGTAGTTGATCAGTTACAGGAAACAGTGGCAGGGAAAAGAGAAAGGATAAACTGATGAAAACCATTGTTGTTACTGGTGCAACTCGTGGCCTCGGATTGGCGATTGCCAAACGCTGTGCTGAAGAGGGCTATAAAGTCGTTGGAATCGGACGCGAGCTCAGCTCCGAGTTGCAATCTTTGTCGGCGGAGCATCCGCAGCAGATTTTTTTTGAAGCGTATGATTTTGAATATACGGCAGGCATTCATGCTTTTGCAACGCGACTTGCTAAAGAGTATGGGCGACCTTGGGGGCTTGTGAACAATGCTGCTCTCGGTCATGATGGCGTGTTGGCAACGCTTCATGAACGAGATATCGCTGAGCTGATTAAGGTTAATATTGAAGCCCCCATCCTGCTGACGAAGTACCTGATTCGACCGATGCTGATTAACCGTGGTGGACGCATTGTTAATATTTCTTCAATCATTGCCTCTACCGGATTTAATGGTCTCTCTGTTTATGCCGCTACTAAGGCTGCACTTTCCGGTTTTACTCGGTCATTGGCTCGAGAAGTAGGAAAAGCAGGGATTACTGTTAACACGGTTGCACCTGGCTATATGGAAACTGATATGACTTCTGGATTACAAGGGGAGAAACTGCAGTCGATCCGGCGACGCAGTCCGTTAGGTCAGTTAGCCCGTCCAGATGATGTAGCTAACGCGGTGAGTTTTCTTTTGGGAGAACAAGCATTAAGTGTTACTGGTTCAACGATGACCATTGATGCAGGTAGTACCGCATGAATTTGGATGTTGACAACCTAATTGTCCGGTTTGCTGATCCTTTGGATGGTAATGAAATTGCTCAACTTTTTTGCGAGGATGGAACGAATCTCTACGATTGGTCTGAGCAAAAATGGAGGCATTATTATATTGATTATCCAGATGGTCAACCGGTTGCATTGGTAGCAGAAATAGGTGGGGGAATCATCGGTCATTATGGCATGTTGCCCGTAGATATTGGGGGGTGGTCCGCCATGCTCGGGCTTCACGCCTATGTATCTACGAAATATCGAGGCTTAACGATCATTTCTGCTTTGATGGCAGAAGTTGATAGGGTTTGCAAAGCCAAGGGAATTTCACTGATCTGTGGTTTTGCCAATCCGCAATTTTCTTTGATTAAGAAAACATTCTTTAAGTGGAATATTGGGTTCTGGATTGGTTTCAAGAAGTCCACTACATTTGCTGATGTTGTGCGGGATGATGAGACCTTTTATTTCCATTATTCGGATGCTTGGTATCAGTGGCGATTTGGTGAAGATCGAAACTCTTACTTGAGCCTATTTGTTGATATCGAGGGTAATGAGCGGCAGCAGCTTTTGAAAATGCGAAATTCTGGCGCCAATTTCGATGAAGATTTATTTGCCGCTACCGAATGCTGGTCAAATGCATCTATGTATGCAAAGGATCAAGACGACCAGTTTTGCCAACCTTTTTCTGTGAAAGTATACGATCGGGCGCTGGTTGATTTGGGTATACTTAAACCCGAAAACTGGTTTATTGAAATGGGTGATTCCGACACCTTCAGTTACGTTCCTTGGAGTAAACGATAATGATTGAAATTGCAAAATACTTAATAGGTGATACGCAGCCCCCCTTTATCATTGCAGAAATGTCTGGAAACCATAATCAGTCGCTAGACCGTGCCCTTAGACTAGTTGATGCTGCTGTGGAAGCAGGGGCTCATGCATTAAAATTGCAAACCGCAAGCCCTGATGGGCTAACTTTGGATGTTGATGGGCCAGATTTTATGATTTCTGACCCAGGCAGTCTCTGGTATGGCAAAAACCTCTACAAGTTGTATCAGGAGGCTGCTACACCTTGGGAGTGGCATGCCAAGATATTTGATTATTGTCGTGAGCGTGGCATTATCGTGTTTAGTTCTCCCTTTGAATTGAAAGCTGTCGAATTACTCGAAGAACTTGATGCGCCTTGCTACAAAATTGCATCATTTGAACTCGTTGATATGCAATTAATTCGGCGTGTGGCACAGACAGGTAAGCCGATGATCATGTCTACGGGGATGGCTACTTTGTCTGATATTGAATTGGCTGTGAATGTAGCTCGTAATGAGGGGAATAATCAGATTGTTTTGCTTAAATGCACTTCAACTTACCCTGCTACCCCTGAAGATTCAAACCTTATAACCCTCCCGCACCTTCGTGCTGCATTTGGTACAGAGGTCGGGCTGTCTGATCACACCATGGGCATCGGTGTCCCGTGCGCAGCGGTTGCTCTTGGGGCAACCGTTGTTGAAAAACACTTCACTCTTTCTCGTGAAGAAGGTGGGGTTGATGCGGCGTTTTCTCTCGAACCGCATGAACTGAAACAACTTGTAATTGAAACAGAGCGTGCTTGGCAGGCGCGGGGGGCTGTTGTCTACGGTGGTAGTGAACGGGAGCAGGCATCTTTAAAATATCGTCGCTCCGTTTATATAAGTGAAGATGTTAAAGAGGGAGAGATTTTAACCCATGAAAATACTCGTGTAGTGCGACCGGGGTATGGTCTTCATCCTAAATATCTCGAAATACTTATTGGCCGTAGGGTGAACCAGAAGCTAAAGAAAGGTACTGCTATGTCTTGGGAGTTTATCGGATGACGGTTGTTCTAGTCATTGCCGCCCATACAGATGACGAAGCTCTCGGTTGTGCTGGTACCATTGCCAAGCATGTTGCCAGTGGTGATGAAGTCCATTTGCTGTTTATGACCGACGGTGTTGGATCAAGACTGGTCACTGATGAGTCTGTACTGCAGCGAAAAAATGCTGCCGATAAAGCAGCGAAAATTCTTGGTGTGTCATCTAAGCAGAACTTTGATTTTCCTGATAACCAAATGGACAGTGTTCCGTTGCTGGATATTGTGAAGAGAATTGAGGGTGTCATAGACGAGCATCAACCCGAAATTATCTACACCCACCATATTGGTGACTTGAATGTTGATCACCAAGTTACCCACAAAGCGGCTTTAACCGCGTGTCGCCCGCAGCCTAGTTTTTGTGTTAGGGAAATCTGTGCGTTTGAGGTGATGTCGAGCACCGAGTGGTCCAGTACTGGATCAGCTCCTTTTTTACCGAATATGTATGTAGATATTGCAGATTATTGGGATGTTAAAAGTAGGGTATTGCAAGCCTATTCTGACGAGATGCGTCAAATTCCCCATTCCCGTAGTATCG
>QNAG01000098.1 GCA_003641415.1 Candidatus Zixiibacteriota bacterium
GGATGCGAGCATAATATAGCAACAGAACTTGCTCCCACAGCCGATAATAACTACATTGACGGCCTGTCAACATAAGGAGAACTCATGGCCCGAAAGATCATCGTCGCATTAGTAGTAATCAGTTGCATACTAATTACCTGTGAAAACAGCCAGGCTCGCAATAAGCAGACCTTTGAGGATTTCTGTTTGGAAGCTCTGGAGACAATACAGTCCTTCTACCCGGTGCGATCCACCGAAATGGGCATCCATGCTTATGATCATCGTCTGGTTGATTATTCGTCCAAATCCGTCAAGGGTATGATCAAGAAACTCACCAACTACGAAAAACAGCTATACAAGTACAAATCATCAAAGCTTAACAAATATCAGCAACTCAATCGCAAGTTGGTTAAGGGTAATGTCGATGTTGCTTTATTGGACCTCAAAGCTATCAAGTGGCACAAGAAGTCACCGCAGTTGTATATTCAAGAAGCTGTTGATGGTGTTTACTTTCTTTTGTTATCTGACAACTCACCATTGTCAGAACGAGTTGTATCCATTATTGCTCGTATGAAAGCTGCTCCCGCTTTACTCTCGACAGCCAGAAAGAATATTAAGAATCCTTCAGCAGTGTTTATTGATGCAGCACTGGAGACAACTGAAACAGCCATGCAGTTCTACCGGGAAGTTGCCGGTGAGCTTATGAACAAATTTCCTGAACGTGCAGACAATATTCTTAAAGTATCCACAACTGCACGGGAAGCCATGAATGATTTCTCGACTTGGTTAAGTCAACTTACTCCCGGACCAGAGACAGCTTTTGCAATTGGAAAAGACAATTTCGACTATAAGCTGGCGCATGAGTATTTCCTGGGGATGGATTCAGATTCACTGTTGATCCTCGGTGAACAGCTCCTTGAGGAAAGTCAGCAAGCCTATCGTGAATATGAACAATATGTTGAGGCAAACCATCAGAATGGTAGTGATTCCGTGTTTGTGCCAGCTACTTTCACCCGTACCGATATACTGGACTATTACAACTGGGAGACTGAGCAGGAAAGAATTTTCCTTGAAGAACACGACATCATAACAGTTCCGGAAGATATCGCACCGATTACAGTCATAGAAACTCCGCCATTTCTAAGGACAATGATAAGTGGGGTTACCTATCAACCTGCCGGACCATTTGATAGTGTTCAGCACGGTTATTTCTATGTTCGACCAATTCCCGATGACCTTGATCGGAAGCAACTAGAAGCTCGATATCGCTATGTACACCGTCGAGGATTCAAAGGATTGGTGATTCACGAGGGATATCCCGGGCATCATCTGCAGCTACAGATCGCTGGTCGGCATAATGATCCGGTGCGTAAATGGCAACACAACATGATGTTGGTCGAAGGCTGGGCGTTGTATTGTGAAGAGATAATGTACCATAAAGGATTGTATGGCGATAAGAACCCATCCCGTTGGCTGTCCACGTTGGGTGGTATCCGATTTTGTGCTGCTCGAATAGTTGTTGATGTCAAACTACATATTGGCCAATTCACCTATGACGAGGCTGTAGCATGGATGATAGAGGTTTTAGATATCAACACCGACTCTGGTCGGGAGTTTATTGCTAAAGAAGTGCGTAGATATTGTCAGTCTCCCACGATCCAGATGTCTTACCTGATAGGGAAGCGCGAGATTATGAAGCTGTGTGAAGCAGTCAAAGCCCAAGAAAGGGATAGCTTCTCTCTCAAAGCCTTTCACGACCGGTTGCTGGCAGAGGGTTCTATCCCACCTGCGTTGCTGTGGGAAGTATTTGAACTCGATCGAGAACAATTTGTACATTGAATTCATAGTCAGTTGGTGAAACGTCTTAGCCTGTTGCAACGTATACAGAGATATAGAGCAAGTGATTTGCTTTGTGAATTATTTGAGTATGAGCAGGTACAAACAAAATGAGTTTGGTTTTTGAAATAGCAATTGTAATTATAATCTTGGCTATTAGTATACTCCTAATGCGGATTCGTCTTCGTGTGAAGTGGAGTTCGGACCGCAAATGGATTTTTTTAGGTTTGGGGCACTCCGGTCCTGAGTTTGATCTTATTAAACGGACAGGGACATTGAAGCTCTTTGGAATTACTCTAAAGCATTTCCCCCGGAAACGCATATCAGAGGATGAGACACCTGAGAAAATAACTAAACCCGGAAAGCCCCAAAAACGACAACGGCAGCGATCATGGCGTGATTTGCAACGATTGTTGCCAGTGATGATTAAGGAATTTATTTCGTTCTTGAAGAGTGTTTTATCATCGCTTGTGGTTGAGGAACTGCAAGGTGAAGTGAGGGGCGGTTTCGATTCTCCGAGCGATACCGGTATGGCTTATGGGTATTACCAGGCAGCTCTGGCGATTGCTCCTGGTGTGACTGGTCGATTGCATTATGTACCTGATTGGGAAGCCTCATCTTTGTCGGCATCAGCCAGAATAGCAGTAGCTCTTCCACTGTATAAACTTCTGTGGAGAACGGTGGTGCTTGCGTGGAGGTTACCCTTAAGAGATATTTACAAACTGGCGATAGGAACAAGAAAGGGAGGACATGATGTCCAATAATGTCGTTGACATTCTTAAAGGCGTAGTCGGCGAACTACGAGAGATAGCCAAGTCCGAGACAGTAATAGGTAAGCCAGTTACAGTCGGTGACAAAACTGTGATTCCGGTGGTGAAGATATCAGTCGGTTTCGGAGCTGGTGGAGGTCAGGGAGAGGACGAAAAAGCTCGCGCTGGTTTTGGTGGAGGCGGGGGAGGAGGAGCTAAAATTGAACCTGCAGCGTTCATTATTATGGACGATGACGGCGTCAAGCTTATGCCTGTAGGAAAAGGCAAATGGGATACAATTATTGATGCCATTCCTGGTCTTGCCAAAAAGTTTGGCAAAATGAAAGACAGCTTCAAGACTGACAAGGCGGAAAAGGGGAAGTCCACTGATGAGGAAACTGAGGATAGAAACGAAGAAGCGGATAGTTAATGTATGATAAGAGGCAAAAGCGTTAGTTTTTGCGCAATATACACAGGCTTAGAAGACTGAGAAAAAGGAATATCCCAGATTTTTCTATCTAAGCGTAGCAATATCATTCATGATGTTTAAGAGAAATCATTTAGAGAGAGCCACGATGGCTTTTGCTGGTTTAATTTAATTATAGTAGTCTTTACTCTTTTCTATTGACATAATTAAAGTTAATAGGTATAAATTATATGTATAATTGGTATCCCTCATTGCTTTTTTCGAGGTTTTTGTCGAGGCTTTATTATCCCTGTCAAATTTCCGGATAAGCTGTTACTGGGGACCGACGCGCAATAGTGCGCAATAACGTGCTTGTCCTGTAGATCGCAGTTTGAGTAAACAAGGCGTTCATGCAAGGATAAGCCACAACCGGAGTGTAGAATGAATATCTACATTGGCAATCTGTCGTATGACACGACAGAAGACGGACTGAGACAGGCTTTTGAAGCTTACGGCGAAGTTTCAAACGTGAACATCATTACAGACAGAGATAGCGGCCGCCCGCGTGGATTCGCTTTTGTCGAAATGCCTAATCAGGATGAAGCCACAGCAGCCATCAGTGGTGTGGGTGGACAGGAACTGAACGGGCGAACGTTGAATGTCAACGAAGCGAAGCCGCGAAAAGAAGGTGGCGGCGGTCGTGGTGGCGGTCGTCAAAGATACTAGTAACAACTGATAGTATTTTCTGCTGCTAATAGCAGCGGTTCACCTAATGTGAGGGAGACTGGTTTATTCCAGTCTCCTTTTTTCTTTGTCGAATGAGTTATTGTGAACTGAAAACAAAGGTCTTAACAGTATGTGAAATGAAAATATATATGATAAACATTAGAAAGATTAATTGAGATATATACAACCTTCCAACAATAGAAAAAGAGTAGGAAAATCGTTAATCAATTAGTTCCGACTATGGTTTTGAAGCTGTATATTTTCCATCGGTCGTGAACTTTATGTAAACCAAACTTGGTGCGATATCCTTTCGATTGATCTTTATCAATAAAAGTAACCTCCACGGTTGCCGTTTCGCCATCAATCTCAGCCTTGTTGACAATTCTCTGAAGGCTGAACCATCGTTTCTTGGTTACGCCATCGCCGGTAAGATCATCCAAAATCTGTTCCGGGCTTGTGAAGACACGGGGTTTGTCGTTCTTAAGAGCGTAATCCTCATTGATATTACCCATCAGCTCAGCGAGATCAAGCAGATGAGCCAATGTAGCGCGATCGTTTTTCTCCATTGCTCCAAACATAGCGATTACAGCAGCTTTGGGATCAGTGCGTGAATTGTCAGTACACGACGACGCTATAGTTATAATGAGAGAAACTGTTGCGAGAACTAAAGCTGTTCTGCGTATCATTTTATATACCACCTGTTATAGTTATTCTGTGTGTATTGCCAAGTTCTGCGCCAGGAGTGAAGGCATATGATATTTGTAGTTGATTTACATCAAAACCTACACCAACTCCAAGTCCTGCCCAACTGTCTTCAGAGTCGCTCGTTCGGTAGTTGGAACCAAAGCTGTTCCAACCCAAACGGAAATAGAACGGACGCAGTTCCCAGTATTCGCCACCGAAAGCGAAAGACACGTTGTTATCTGTTGGAACGATAATATCACCAACAAGTGTGACTGGAAGGCCTTTGGGACGCAATGAGATACCAGTGCGAAAGGTGAGTGGTAAAGGATCTTTGTCTTCCCCAAGGCTCGATAATTGCATACCGAGATTTTTAACTACCAAACCAAAACACATTCTATTGCGCAGACTTGAATAGTGTATGCCGTCGTCTGCTGCAAAACCAAAAGCGGGGTACTCTTCGACTGACTCATAGATGATTTTGAATGTGGCACCATAAGTAAAGTCTGGTCCTTTTCGAGAGGCAGCCGAAACCGCCAACAATAAATCACCTCCGCTAAAATTCCCCAGATTAGCGCCAGACTGGTCGGTGCGGATAAAATCACCGTAGTTAAGATAACTGGCCCACCAACCAATCGAGAAGTTTTCTCGATACTTGCGGATATACCCGAGAAAGCCGGATTGCATATCTACAAAGTAGTTGTGGTAACCGGCGATAAATCGATTGCCGTCAAAGGTAACAATTCCAGCGGGGTTGTAGTATAAAGCTGACTCATCATCAGCAAGACCTGTGAATGCTCCCCCCATTGCTACAGCTCTGGCTCCCACATTGATTTTAAGAAAAGGAAAACCGCTGGTACCTGACTTAGAGTTAATTCCTCCAGCCGAAATGGAACCGCAAATCATTCCTGTAGCGAATATCAGAACAAAGATCTTACTGTAATATGCTTTCATTAATTATCCTTATGTTAGTAGTCTTGTTAACACGGGTCAACCCAATCTATCATGTTTGGATAAACAAGTCTGTTTTTCACCAACTCTTGGTGGTCTTGTTAATAATCGTCTCCACAAGCAATTTAATGGCTGTTTGTTGTCCGTCATCTTCTGTCTCAGAATCTACCTGGTAGATACCTTGCTGGCTAATCCTGTCATTCCAGATTTCGGAGCCATCGCTGGATTTCTTAAGTGTTATACTAAAATCCATGGTTACCTCGTAAGATATTACTTCGTCTTCAGAGGTAAACTCGTGTGGATGGCGATCATATTTGACAAGTGTGCCTGCCAGAATAACATCAGCATTTTCGGCGGAGACGATTTTCATTGTCCCGTCAGCTATAAAGGCATCAATCACGTTATCTGTCATTATGTCTGCCAGACCAAATTCTGGCGTTTCATTCTCAAAGCGCTCGACTGCAACTGATGAGATATCAGATTTACCTCTTGGGTTAAATGTATAGACACCACAAGAGATTGCAAACGTAGCAATCAAAAGCGAAGAAATAAAAAATATCTGTTTTTTGAAATAAAACATAAAATTCTAATCACCCACAACTACTTGGCCACTCTTAATTACTCGGGTCACTAAGTTTACAGCATAATGATACGGTAGTTCCCTGTAATCTGCCATATCCCAAATAACGAAATCAGCAGGCATCTCCGGTTGCAACTGGCCGATCTTTCCACCGCGATTAATAGCGCAGGCAGCGTTTACCGTAACAGCTGACAATGCCTCGGCTGCAGTCATTTTCATCTCAAGAGCAGCTAACGAGATCATAAACGGTAACGACTCGCTGAAACTTGAACCGGGGTTACAGTCGGTAGAGAGTGCTATTGTCACACCTTCTTCAATCATTATTCGTGCTGGTGCATATTGTTTGCCTGATAGTGAGAATGTAGTTCCCGGCAGCAGTACCGCCACTGTTCCTGATTTGGCCAGAGCGCTGATGCCTGCATCTGAGATATATACTAAATGGTCAGCAGAGATAGCTCCCATCTCGGCTGCCAGCTCAGCCCCTCCAACTGACTTGAGTTCGTCAGCATGGAATTTCAACCCGAGTCCGGCATCACGGGCAGCCTGTTGTATTTTACGTGATTCCTCAATATCGTAAACACCTTCTTCAGTGAAAATATCGGAAAACTCCGCCAGGTTGTCCTTAATAACAGCGGGCAACATTTCGTTAATGATAATATCTATGTATTCATTGCGTTGGTTACGGTACTCATCTGGTATTTCATGTGCCCCCAGAAAGGTTGGCACCAGGTCGATGGAGTGGGTTTGGTTCAAGTCCCGTATAACTTCAAGTTGCTTCAATTCCGCATCCGTGGATAAGCCGTACCCGGACTTTGCTTCGATTGTAGTTACACCGTAACGCAGCATACGATCCAAACGCTTTTTGGTCTTTTCCATGAGCTGTTTCCGGGGAGCGCTTCTCAGATCACGTACCGAAGCCCGAATGCCACCACCAGTCTGAGCGATCTCCATGTAGCTTTTGCCAGCGATGCGCATTTCGAATTCTTTTTCTCTCGTCATAGAGAACACCGGATGTGTGTGAGGATCGATCAGACCCGGTGTCACAACCGCTCCTTTGGCATCAATGACTTTACAGCTATCGGATAGGGGAGCTTTGCCTTCAACTACCTCAGATTCGCCCACCGCAAGAATCTCATTACCGGCGACTGCTATCCCACCACCCTCAACAAGTCCTAAGTCGTTTAGCTGCTTCTTTCCAATTCGAGGGAAAGGACCGGTCATTGTAACCAGTTGACCGATGTTCTTGACTAGTAAGGTTGCTTTCTTTTTCATTACGAAATAATTACCAAATCGTTTAGCAATCTGCTAATTCTTATAAATTTCTATCCTATTTCTTCATCATTGGAATTTTAATTTTATTCTTCCGTGCAAACTTGATGGCATCTTCGTAGCCAGCATCGACATGGCGCATGATACCGGTGCCCGGATCGTTGGTCAGGACACGATTGAGCCGTTTAGCCATTTCCTTCGTACCGTCGGCGACAATTACCTGTCCAGCATGGATGGCATTGCCCATACCGACTCCGCCACCGTGATGAATTGACACCCACGACGCACCTGAGACGGCGTTAAGCATTCCGTTGAGTAGCGGCCAGTCGGCGACTGCATCACTTCCGTCGATCATGCCTTCGGTCTCGCGATAGGGTGAAGCTACACTACCGCAGTCAAGATGGTCACGCCCTATAACAATCGGCGCCTTGATCTTACCCTTCTTGACGTAAGTGTTCATAATATCAGCGAACCGAGCTCGCTCGCCGTAACCCAACCAGCAGATACGAGCCGGTAATCCCTGGAATGGAATGCGGTCATGTGCCATCTTGATCCAGCGCAGCAATGACTGGTTATATTTGAACTCTCTCTGGATGATCTCATCGGTGATGTGAATATCCTTCGGGTCGCCCGAAAGCGCCACCCACCGGAAGGGACCCCGTCCCTGGCAAAATAAGGGACGAACGAACAATGGTACGAAACCTTCATAAGCAAATGCATTTTTCAATCCGCCCGTTTGCGCTTGACCGCGCAGGTTGTTGCCATAATCAAAAGTCACACAGCCCGCCTTGTGAAACTTGATCATCGCTTCACAATGCTTGACCATTGATTTGTATGCTCGCTTGATATACCCTTTAGGGTCTTTCTTACGTAGACGTTTTGCCTCGGCTGCACTGTAACCTTCGGGAACATACCCATTGAGTTCGTCATGAGCTGAAGTCTGATCAGTTACGATATCAGGACGAATACCGCGTCGGTATATCTCCGCAAAGATCGTCGCAGCATTGCCAACCAGTCCGATTGATACTGCTTTCTTCTGCGATGTAAACTCATCAATCATCTTCAGCGCTTTGTCGAGAGAACGCGTCTTAATGTCGCAAAAGCCTTCCCTCACGCGACGGTTTATACGTGCTTCGTCAACTTCGACAACAAGTATACACGCCCCGGCCATTGTACCCGCCATCGGTTGAGCGCCACCCATACCACCCATGCCTCCGGTGAGAATCCACCTTCCGGCCAGATCGCCATCGAAATGCTTGTCCGCTGCCGCAGCAAATGATTCATAAGTTCCCTGAATAATCCCCTGCGCGCCGATGTATATCCAGCTTCCAGCCGTCATCTGACCGAACATCATCAACCCCATCGCATCGAGCCTGCGGAATTCGTCCCAGGTTGCCCAAGCGGGTACGAGATTACTGTTGGCGATTAACACCCGAGGGGCGTAGTTGTGCGTCTTGAATATCCCCACCGGTTTGCCCGATTGCACCACTAGGGTCTCATCGTTCTCAAGCGATTTCAATGACCGGCAGATAGCAGAGTAGCTGTCCCAATTGCGGGCAGCTTTGCCAGTACCACCGTAGATAATCAACTCTTCCGGTTTCTCAGCGACAGCCGGATCAAGGTTGTTGTTGATCATTCGATAGGCGGCTTCCTGATGCCAACCTTTGCACGATATTTTAGTTCCTCGCGGGGCGCGGCATTTCTTTGGTTTCATAACATTCTCCTCCTAAGATAAGGTACAATATAGGTTAACAACACAAAGCTGGCAAGAGTGTGTTTCTCCTAATCGTGACGAGAGGTATCAAGTATTACCAGATTCAATATGAAGGCAAGATATTATATGAATAGAATATACTTGTTGATTAGAGTCTGTTTACGGCATAAAATTTGTACGATTGTTATAATGTAATTGACTAGGAGACAGACATGGATTCAAATACCATTTTGATTATTTCATTCACGATTTATACCGCTGCCATTATTGGGGTTGGACTTTATTCGTCGCGCAAAAGAAAGAAAACCGAAGAAGACTTTATTCTCGCTAATCGTGAATTGGGACCTTTTGTGTCTGCCTTGTCGGCATCAGCAAGCGCCGAATCAGGCTGGGTTATGTTGGGGTTAGTTGGTGAGGCTTACTTGTTTGGTTTGTCTGCTTTTTGGATTGTCCCCGGTATCGCCGCAGGATATCTATTTAACTGGTTCGTTATTGCTGAACGACTACGTAAGGAATCGCTGAACCTTGGAGCATCGACACTCCCACAATATTTTGATTATCGCTTTGGCGGTAATTCAGCATTACTA
>QNAG01000099.1 GCA_003641415.1 Candidatus Zixiibacteriota bacterium
CACCAGTAGCAACGGGGTAGTTAATAGCTCCCATCAACATGGCCAGCATGAACGGTCCGGTTACCGGAGAGACCACACCGGCAGCACCAAACGAAAGAACTATTGACAAGAGTCCTAGAATAACCAGATCTACCATAGACAGAGAAACGCCCGCCAGTTGTGCCACGAAGATCGCTGCAATTGACAAATACATGGCCGTGCCGTTGAGATTAATCATCGTCCCCAAGGGTAGGACCAACGCTCCGGCTCTATTATCAACTCTGTGTTTTTCGATCACTCCGGCGTATGTCACCGGAAAAGAAACAACCGAGGAACCTGTACCAAAGGCTGTAATCAACGCCGAGGATAGATTACCAGCCAGACGTCCCGGTAACTGGCCACTCGTCAACTTAAGTATCAACGGCAGGATAATAAGTCCATGAATGAGAATACCGCTCAGCAGTGTCAACCCGAGCCAACCTAAGTTTCCGCCCAACTGCGTTATTGAATCGGGATCGGTCGCGATTGCGGAACCGACCACTATAAACAGCCCTACCGGAGCAGCATACAGAACTACCGGCACCAATTTCAGTGCAGCTTCGGAAATAACCTTAAAGAAATCGACAACAACCCTTGCCCGTTTGCCCATTGTCGCCAGCACCGCACCGAACAAGATTGATAGAACCACCAATCCCAGATAATGACCCTGAGCTATGGATTGAAATATGTTGATAGGAGCAAAGGCTGAAAAAAGTTCTGAAATGCCCGTGTTTACTGCTTCGTTGGCTTTTTCGTATGACAATGTTACAGTATTAGCATATGCTTGTCCGGGTTTGATAATATAAGTCAGACAAATACCAACAATAACTGCTGCTGCTGAACTACCAAGGAAATAGAGAATGGTCAATCTAGAAGCACGCCCTAATCGCCGAAGATCTCCCATAGATGCAATCCCAACTACAATCACAGAAACAATTAGTGGAACAAGGATAAGCTTGAGAGCGCCAATAAAAAGTTGCCCGATAACAGCAACTGACAACATAAAAGAGGGTGCAGCATAACCAAGTAGCCCCCCAAGTACAGCCCCTAGTAACATTGCTAAGACAAGAATCATGTAAGAAGTTCGTGATGTCATAATATCGTGTTTGTTCCTTCTGCATTTGCGCTTCTATTTCACGGAGTGGACAATGATATCAGCCGCTAGAAAACTTCATTTTCCTTCAGGACTGTCAGAGCAGGGGTCAAATTAAGTTGTGTAGTTCCATATTGTCACCCCAGTCAATTGGATTTTGCTCTCAATACAGCCGTGAGACAAACTGCGCGATTAATTTTTCTACTTTAAATCATATCTTTTCATAACATGATAGAATAAACGTTATTTGCATAGCAGGCAACCACTTTTTCTGTCTTTGTGTTGTAATTCGCTATCCTGCAAGGCAGTAACACCCCAGAGAACAAGTCTGGCAAAAACGGGAAAAAGCGAGGCGGAGAGGGAAAATCCTCTCTGCCAAGTCCGACCAGTCGGTCGGCAAGTTGCTTCGGTAGTCGACCATATCATTTTACGGACAAGGTGGCGGTGGTGATCCTCCGCTAAACAGGTAAGCCACCAGGAATGTCAGATCCAAAATATCAATCATCCCGCTTTCACTGCTCAGTCCGTTTACATTAGCCTCCTCGAGACAGGGGAAGGATGAACCCTCGCCAAAGAGATAACTCACGAGCCTGGTGACATCAGCAATATTGACAAAACTACTTGAGTTGCTGTCCCCGTCAACATTACCCCTGTGAGTACAGCAGGCGGTTGCACCACTGCCCTCAACAAGAACCGGGACCGTTTGTTGGCCGTCATATGCAACACTGGCAGAAATCAGATTGCCGGAGCCGGAATACGAAAACAGCAGACCCGAGTTAATCGGACTAAGCGTGCCCAGTGCCAACTGTGGTACAATGAGTACCCGCGTATAGATACCATCCCAATATGCATTGGCATCGTGCTGGGGAAAGTCAAACTCCGGAACAACCTCACCATCAAATAGCATGTGGACAGTCGAAAGGGACTGAGCATAATCCAACGATATCGTCCCAGCCACAGTATCCTGCACAAGTAGGCAGGTATCGGCCGCGATTGCAGGTGGCATCGGACCAGACGGAGTGTCGCCTGTGATTATTCGCAGGAGAAAGACCAGGTCGGTAACCGATAGCGTGATCCCGTCGCAGTTGATGTCGGTCTGGGCTATCTGCCACTGAGGATTAATAACGAAAACCGCCAATCCATATGTGAAGTAGTTGGTGAACAAGATAAAATCGGAGACCTCGTAGTATACCCCGTTGACGTTGATATCACCGCTATTGCAGCCCATGTCCTCCATAAGGTTCACGCCGCCGTTGTGGAAATCTAGAGCGCGGACGGTATTTGAATCGGACAGACATAAACTGGGTAGACCATACCCGGTTGGGAGCTCAACATCCTGAGTAATGACGGTTCCGGCCGCATCGTAAACATCCGACGAGACAAACAGAGCATCGCCGTACCTTGATGGCACTGCGTTGTCGCCGCAATCATTCCAGAGCCAGTCAATCGGTAGAAACATATATTCATAAGCGGGATCAGAGGTGATAACCATCGTCAGGCGGGCCAGTTCTCCCCCTGTTTCGCCATAACAAGTCGGATAGTTCTCACCGTTGTTAACATTCGCCACGGCCACGATTCTCACCACACCGGAGGGGCACCCGGGAACATCACAATTGTCTAATGCTCCTTGTCGGTAGGTGAAATACTCCCAGTCACAATCGGTGAGTAACTGACCTTGCGCAACCCCGACCAAGGTCATGGTCAGCGCCTCGTAACCTATCAGCAGATCAAAACCGCCCATCTCAAATCCGGCCTCAACACTGTCCAGGGTAATGGCGATCTCCTCGGTGGTTCCAAGAAAGCTGAAGTCCGTCCTTTCAATGCTGATTGAGGCACGCCGCTCCCGATCACTGGAATACGAAATAGACCTATGGAACCAGGTATCGGCATAATCGGCTGCCTCAAATTCCGTCAGTAAGCCATAACCAGTATAATTGAAGATAACTCCCGGGTAGATACCCGGCTCTGAACCCGGCATAACCAGATCAGGGAAAATCACGACCCTGGTCTGACCCTCCTCCTGCTTATACCACCATTGGAAACCAGTGGTATCAAAGACCATTTCGGGAACAATTTCACCATCAAAAGTCAAGAACAATGCACCCAGCGAATCAGGCGTGCTGAAACTCACCTGCTTCAATCCAAGGTCTTGCAATATCTCTACCGTATCCGCTCCGTACGCGCTCTTGTCAATTGGATACGCAGTACCAATAATGATACGGTACAGATACATGAAATCTCGCAAAGTCAGAACCAGGCCATCGGCATTAATATCGGTTGTCGCGATCTGATAAGCTGAGTCAATAGTAAACACGTCAGGCCCGGAATAGAAATAATCACTAAAGAGAACCCAATCGGCCACTTCATTCGGAACACCGTTAAGGTTCACATCTCCTCGGTCGCTGATAAAATGCCCTCCGGCCACCCGCACTCGACCGTTGTAGTAGTCAATACCTCTCAAGGCACCCGTAAGACATTCGCTCGGTGCCCCGAAAAACGTTGGGAAAGAGGTCTCCTGCGTGATTGTGAAACCGTAGTAATCATATACATCATTGCTAACAAATAACGTGTCGCCGTTCTGCGAGGCCGTACTGTTGTCGCCACAATCATGCCACCACCACTCAATCGGAAAGGTCTGCCCCATCAGCGCGGAATCATTAACAAGTTGAAAACCCAGTGTCGCCAAATCCCCGGCGCTATCAATCAAGCATGCGGGATGGATATCACCGTTATTCAAATCAGCGACGGCCACCACTCTTACGGTACCGCCAGGGCATGGTTCCCCGCCGCAATCACCTTCCGGTCCGGGCCGGTAAGTAAAATACTCCCAGTCGCAGCTATCCAGCCTCTGGCCGGGTTGGGCATCGACAAACGTCATAGCCATTTCATCATAGTGAATCAGGAAATCATAGGCGGACCATATCGTGCCTGGTGATTGTTGCTGCAGGTTGATACCCACCATGAAATCATCACCCAACCATACTCCGGATACCCCTTGGATCATAACGACCGCATTCGTATCTGGCGGTGGTTCGCAGGTTAGCCACGTTCCGCCATTGTAATAATCTATCCCGCGAACAATGGCTGGATCGGTGATACATTCGCTCGGAGCACCAAAGATAGTAGGAAATTCCGATTCCTCGGTAATGTCCATACCGGTAACATCAATGATACGATCTGAAATTAGCAATGAATCGCCGGTCACGTTTGCGAAACTGTTATCGCCGCAATCAGCCCAATAGAACCGAATAGGCAAATAGTAGCAGGCATAGTTCGGGTTGCTCGTAGTCAAAAAGGTTAGAACCGCCAGTTGCCCCGGACTCTCGGCATAGCAGGAAGGATGAACCGGCCCGTTGACAATGTCCGCCATGGCTACGATCCGCACGACCCCATCAGGACAGGTCGAATCACCACAGTCTCCTTCCTGACCATCACGGTAAGTGAAATACTCCCAGTCACAGTCGGTCAGCATCTGCCCCTGTTCGACATCTAATAGTGATAGACCGGTGTAGTCAAAAGCCAGCAACAAGTCGAACCCACCTAACTCCTGACTGGGATCAACATCCTCCAGATCAATTGATATCTGGACATTCTGGCTAAGAGGTACGTCTTCGACGTTCTGTATCTGTACTGACGTTGCCTGGATGGGCTGGGACAACCCCGCAAGCAGCAGAAGCATCAGCAATAGTGCCGCGAGGGACATTCCCGTTCCTATGGCTCCAAAACAGTCTCTTTTCAACATCGCGCTACCTCCAATAATCTTGATCGCATCCTATTTGACCATGTAACGCATGGGCAATACGTTATTTCTATATTCCTATTTTGTCTGGCTGGGCGTCCCACTTGCCAAGACTTGTTGAAAAAACCCGCTTGTCATCGCAAGGCCAGCCTTGCCGGTCATGGCAATCTCATGCCACGCACCATATCATCGCGTAGGAGGCGGCCTTGTGTCGCCTCGTTGGTGACCGGAGACAAGCCCCGGTCCTACGTGGAATGCAGCCCGCGACGGCGGGCCACGTCGCAATGGCCTTATCAATCACCACAATTAGTAGTGAACCACCAGACTCAGCGTCTGTACTCTATGGACACGGTGGTGGCGGCGGACCGCTGGCAAACATGTATTGTACCAAGAAAGTAATGTCGGCTATATCAATCAGGCCACCGGGACCGTACACTCCATCAACATTGCCTTCTTCCAGACAAACAGGTAGCGGCCCGCTATTGAACAGGTAGTTGACCAAATATGTCAGGTCTGCTATATCGATGGGCAGACCGGAACCGCTGATTCCATCAACATTCCCGCGATCGAGACAACACTCCGAAGCGCCAACGACTTGGATGGTGACAGGAATATCGATCAGGCCGTCATACGAGACCTCCACCGACAACAAATGCCCGGTGCCGGTGTAGGTAAACAACTCGCCGGCACCAAAAAGTGGTAACGGCGATGAAACGACCGGGGGAGTCACCAAAATCTTCGTGTGCGGAGCAATGTACAGGCCGCCGGCATCATGGTCTGGTAAGTCAAAGACGGGAAGAATCGAGTCGCCGAAAACCAGGTACACTGCGGCCAGGCTATCGGCGTATTCAATCGATACTGTCTGGGCATCCATATCCTGCACAATGACACAGATGTCCACTGCTGGAGAAGGAGGAGAAGGTGGCTCTGGAAATGGCATGGCATCACCGACGATAATCCGTTGCATATAGATCAGATCGTTAAGCTCAAGAGGTACCCCGTTAGCGTTTACATCGCTGGCGGCAGTCTGAGCTTCAACATCTACTGTGAAAACACTCAATCCATAGAAAAAGTAGTTCCCAAAGAGTACCCAGTCAGCGATCTCATTAGCCAGACCATTGAGATTAATATCCCCACGATTATCGATGGAATCCATGCAAACGAAATCAAATCCCCCATGACAGTAGTCAATCGCCCGCGTGGAGAACTTGCCGGGGATGACTTCTCCGATGCATTCGTACGGCGCTCCGTACGTAGTTGGGAACTCACGTTCCTGATTGACAAGCCAGTACCAGTCATAGCCATAGACCCGATTCGAGATAAATAGACTGTCGGCCGTCGGCTCCACTGCAACCGCATTGTCGGCGCAGTCGTACCACAGCCAACGGATCTGAGAGTAGATGCATTCCCAAGTGTCCACATCTTCGGTTGTCTCAAAAGTCAGTACCGCCAGTTCGTCCACAGAATCGGCCAGACAAAGCGGATGATGCTGCCCGTTTTCCGTATCGGCCACGCCCACTATTCGCACCACTCCATCTGGGCAGTAACCTTCACCGCAATTGGCGTTGCCACCGTGCGCCCAAGAGAAATACTCCCACTCGCAGTCGGCTGTCAACTGGCCGGCACTGGCGGACTGGAATGTCGCCGCCCGAGCATCATACTCGATGAGGAAATCAAAACTGCCAAAACTCAGGTACTCAGTACCAGACGCCAATGTCTTTAGGGTGATACTGACATCGACCATCTCACCATATCCGGTCATGTGTGTCTTTTCAATCTGCACGGCGTTACGAGTAACAAGCGGCGTGTCGACCACTGTCATTTTGATTCCGCCGTGGTAGAAATCGATCGCTCTTACGCGAACGGTGTCATCGAGAAACGGATCAAGACAACTGTCCGGCGCACCGGTATAATTGAGAAACGGCAGATCGGCAGTAATATCAGTTCCGTCGTATTCAAATACATGTTGAGACACCAACATGGTGTCCTCACTACCAACAAAACTAGCGGTATTCTGGTAGCAGTCCGACCAGAAAAACCGGATTGGATAAAATGTGTCGAGTTCCCCGCTGGTCCTAAAGAGCATTTTGCCCAGTTCGAGAGGAGCATCAATTGGGCATGTCGATTCGCCTGGTTTGTCCCACAGCATGATATGCAGTAGCCAATCGGGGCAATGATCTCCCTCGCAATTATGAACAGTCTCGCTCCATTCAAAGTAACCCCAATTACATGCCAGTGCCAGTTCACTGAAAGTGCTACCTGTATATTGCTGCATCTGATCCATAGAACCTATACCGAGAGTAAGCTCAAGACGGTTGATCTCTCGCCCCGGTTCAAGATATTCCAAGATTACAGGAATCTCCACCGTTGGGCCCAGTGGATAGTTTAGCGACGTATCAATCCTGAATACAGCCGCCGGTGATTGCGCCGAGGCAGTCACCCCGCACACCAATAACACAACCGCAACGGTCAGGATGGAGATTGTTCTTGATACGAAATCACATCGTTTTGACATAATCTCTCCTTTCAACAGGTTTATCGGTTCAGAATGTCAACAACGATAGCTAAGAATCTATAAGCAGACTTTAACGCCTTCTTTGAAAGCTAACAATGTAAGCAATATATATTAGAGAGACTCCATCCACTCCTGACAATGTTTCATCATTTTATCTAGACCCTTTTTAATACCCCATTTCACTAAAAACTCAGGGACAACTCCTCCAAGTTCCACATAAACAAGATAGGTCGCCACAGTCGAACTATCACTTTGTTGCTCGAGTAACCAACAGCAACGAAATTCATCAAAATCACCATCGGTACGAATCCACCATATTTCTGAAAAAGGTTTTGAGATTACCGACACCTTGCATTCATAAGTTTTCAGATACCACCTTGGTTTGGCAGCACACAGAAATACCTGTGAATCAGGAAAGGACTTCTCGAGTTCGTATTTCTTAAGTTTAGGCATAAAGTTTTTGATCTCATCTGGGTTAGTGAGGAGACTCCATATGTCTATGGGTAACTTGTTGATCCGAATAGCCCTGCGCATATACTTGAATTCATTTATTGTTGTATCTGAAAGTTTGGTTACTTCATTAGTTTGGGAAGGTTGATCTTTTCCACTGGCGTACAATTCTCCAGATAAAAGATTACAACCTACAACAATAAGGGACCAAAATAAAACAACAACTAATCGTCTGCTCATACTTGTAAAAAATTAATTGTTTAGCAATTGGAACTCTATCACAACAAGATTTCTTTCCAAATAATATATGTGTTTTGCCAAAGAATGTCGATCAGATTCGTGACACTTCTTGCATTTGTAGCATATATTAACAATATTATAAGATATGGTTGATATAAAGAAAAGACACAAACGCCCGTTTATTGGCGTGTATTTTAAGTGTTGCCGTGTCTATTCTCGCATATACCTCAACAAAGCCGGCACTGCCTTTGTTGGCTGGTGTCCCAAGTGCGCCAGAAAAACTGTTGTCCGGGTATCCCCAACTGGTTCCAAAGAGCGAATCTTCACCGCTGGTTGATCTCCTATGGCACTTTTGAAATCTAAAATTGTTGTGGTACCTTTAGGCGAGGTTGATTTCATTATGGTAAACCGCCTTGCGGCTGAAATCGGTCCGATTTTTAACCACTCTGTAGATATTCTTAAAGGGATGAAAATCCCCGAGGAAGCCCACAATATCATCCGGGGACAGTATTACGCCGTTGTTATCCTTGCCAAGCTGGAACGTGCTAAAGCCAACCCACGAGAGAAAGTGATTGGGATCTGCGAGGACGACCTCTACCTTCCTGATGTAAACACAATAATTGGCCATGCTGACACCCTATCAGGGACAGCGGTCGTTTCACTGTGGCATCTCCGCCAGGAATTCTATGGATTACCAGAGGATGATTCGAAGATTTATCCACGCTTATTTAAAGAGACTCTTCATCAAATGGCTCACTTGTTCAACCTTTCAGAGTGCCGCAATCCTAAATGTGTAAATTACTTCAGCCGCATGATGCCAGATATTGACAATAAGAATAAGCGCTTCTGTGACATTTGCCGTCGCAACTTGACTGATGTAACCTGATTCTCTGAATTTCAAGCCCAACGCGAATGACTATAGAACAGGTGATTGATTTACTGCGTAACGATCCGAAGATTAAAAGCAACATCACACACTGGAAGTCATAATTCCGCTCGTTTCGACGGTGATGCTCCGTATCCAGCAAGACGCTTAATCCGGTCGGCTGGTCATATTGTTATTTTGAAACTGCTGGGATTTGTATTGGCTACCGCGGTAGTGTAAGCTGGTTATAATGTGCTACCGATCTAAGAATCTTCATTGATAGATCTCGTATCGGTTCCTTTATTGCCTATAGCGCAGGACCTTGCAAGAACGAACGTGATGTCATCTGCTGGTTTAGTGAAACCTGAAAAATCATCCAGGTCAGTAATCAGAGTGTCGCTGAGAGTTGTCATACTCG
>QNAG01000100.1 GCA_003641415.1 Candidatus Zixiibacteriota bacterium
ACTGTTTCTGTTGCTGCAGATGCAACTCAGGAACAGGTTGAGAAGGAAGCATTAACAAGCCCAAAGGTTTTATCACATATAGGGGGATTGGAAATTGTAAAGAAGATCTATGTGACGGGTCGGATTTTGAATATAGTCGCGAGAAATAAATAGTAATTTTGTTGCTGTAATGTTATCATAATATATCTTATGAGACATTAAGAAGTTAATTCGTGAAGCTCTCAATAATCATTCCAGTCTATAATGAGGTCTCCACTCTTGAGGAGATTGTCCGTCAAGTAAAGGCTGCCCCTATTTCTGATAAAGAGTTAATCCTTGTAGATGACTTTTCAACAGACGGAACCAGAGAGCTTCTTAAGAGGGCTATCGAATCACAGGTAGATAAAGTTATTTATCAACCTCATAATTCAGGCAAAGGTTTTGCCCTTAAGACAGGTTTTATGCACGCTACCGGAGACATTGTGCTTGTGCAAGACGCTGATCTCGAATATAACCCTTCTGAGTACCCCGTTTTGATTCAGCCCATTTTAGACGATAAAGCTGATGTCGTATACGGGTCTCGCTTCATGGGTGGCGGACCACACAGAGTCGTCTATTTTTGGCACTATATTGGCAATCGTTTTCTTACTCTTTTATCAAACATGCTGACTAATCTAAATCTTACAGACATGGAAACTTGTTACAAAGTCTTCCGTCGAGAGTTGATTCAATCAATCGATATTAAAGAGAAACGCTTTGGTTTTGAACCAGAGATTACTGCTAAGATTGCTCACAGACGAGTTCGAATATATGAGATTGGTATATCTTACTATGGTCGTACTTATAATGAGGGGAAAAAAATTGGCTGGCGGGACGGTATGAGAGCAATCTGGTGCATACTTAAGTATAACCTGTTCTCGACCGAGTCACACTTAAAGTAATCCTTTAAGCCCAGCCACGGCGGGCAAGATTGCGTCGTTGGGACTCGTACACCCGCCTTGTCTTCATAGCTTTAAGATACCACTCGATATTAAGCGGTAAACCGTTCTTAAGTGATACTTTAGGAACATAGCCTAACAACTGTTTAGCTAATGATATATTGCCAGTATAAGATGATATTTCTCCTACCCGCTTGTCGCCAAACGATATTTGAGACTTTGAACCAACATAGTCAACTATCATGCGAGCTAGGTCAATAAGTTTTTCGGCTTTCCCACATGATAAGTTGAAAGTTTGTCCCGCTACCCGGTCGAATCGTTTAACAATGCGTAGGAAGCCATTAGAGCAATCATCGATGTATGTAAAATCAAGTTTCTTCTCGTGTCCAAAAACACAAATATCCCGATCGCGGACAGCATAATATATAAAAAGAGGAATAACTCGTTCTGAGACATCGTGTCTTCCATATACGTTCGATAGACGTACAATCACCGGACGGATACCATAACATTCGTGGTATGCATGGATTAATGCTTCGGAACCGAACTTTGAGGCTGTATAAGGTGATTTGATATGACTGACATGGGTCTCCTCTTCCTTGCGCCTCTCCCCTGCCTTTGATTCGCCATAGACCTCCCGCGAAGAGGAGAAAATAAACCTGTCGATGTTTTTGGTGCGAGCATACTCTAAAAGATTGAAGGTCATAAGGTAATTGTCATGAGCCAGGTTGGGGTTCAATACCAGATCGTGCACACGGGCGTTTGCTGCTAAGTGAATGATCAGGTCGGGCTTACGAGGTAATTTGAGATTTGCCAAAGGCTTGCGCAGATCGTGAAAAACTGTCCGCCGTTCTATTCGACTATCCCAATAGGAGTGACGAATGTCAAGCGGGATAACATAGAATCCCTGCTTCGTAAGGTCTTGTGCAACAACAGTACCTACGGTACCGGATGAGCCGGTCAGAAGAATTGTCTTAACAGACATCAGTTATTCCTTTCCCCTATACTATCTCGAATCCGGTCTTTTCCCATTTCTTGCGGTTGAGGATACCAAAATAATCAACTCCAATACGTTTCTTCATGAGTTTTGCTGAATGGTTCGGTTGAAGTCGAGCAAACTGTTGGTGAGCAGTGCCTATCACAAAAGCTGAAGCTCCCTTTAGCGCCTCATCAAGATTGTGCACAAGCGGAATATCACCTTTGATTATTTTCTTTGTATGTGGTAGGAAAGGTTCATATACGTTAACTTTAGCTCCAGCACGCCGTAAGTGGTTAGCCAGCTTAACCGCCTGAGAACCTCTTACGTCGTCAATCTCCGGCTTGAAGGCAGCACCCAAAATAGCTATCTTCTTCCCTTTTAGAGAACCAAGATGGTATTTCAAATTTGCCATCAGATATTCCAATAGACGATCGTTGATATTCATAGCAGTTAAGGCCGTTTCAAATGTAAAGCCACTTTCGCCTTCGGCGGAGTTAATCAGGCGACAATCTTTTGGTAAACAAGAACCACCGAATCCAAGACCAGGGGTAAAATAGTCAAGACCTATACGCTTATCCTGTCCTATCCCCTGCTGAATAGAGGTGATATCCAGTTGTTCCATCCGTGCGAAATCCGTGATCTCATGTATAAATGCCAACCTGTGAGCTAAGTATACATTGGAAGCCAGCTTGATAAGTTCTGCAGACTTAAGATCAGTTTGAACTATCGGAATACTCTTTGGATAAACACGTCTGTAGAGATCAAGCAATCGAGTTGCATCACGCTTGTGGTGCCTTCCGATTATTATCCGCCATGGTTTGGCAGTGTCTTGGTAGGCACTCCCTTCTCGTAGAAACTCCGGATTGACTACCAAACGAACCCTCGCACCATACGGTGTCTGATCGAGTAAGGAACGGAACTGGTCTGCAAAGCCGACAACGTTTGTTGACTTCAGCACTATGGTGGGTGGAGTTCGACGCTTCGATCCACCGATCCAATTCGCCATGCGCTCAAAGGCAGTTAGACGCATCCGCCAATCAGAACGGTCCACAGAGTCTATGGCAATGAAGATCAGGTCCGCTTCCTCAAAGATGTTTTTGCTGGGCAGAACGGGATTGAGTCGTTTGGCATCAATTGTTCGCTTAAACGCTTGGGCCAGGCCTGGCTCTCGGAAGTGAAGCTTTCCCCTTTTCAGGCTGTCTACTGTAGCGTGGTTTTTTTCTGTAACCGTGACTTGGAACTTCTTGGCTGCCAGATGAACGGCTGTGGCCAAACCCACATAACCCGCCCCAACAACCAGTATGTTAGGTTTCGATAGCATACAGGGGACAGTATACACCGAAAGCGTTCGATTGACAAACGATTTGGTAATTTCCGTTATTTTGTGTCAAGTGAACCACCTTAGAACAGTTCACCTAAATGGCCTGTTAGTCAGGTGGTGGTGAAATTGCCAGCATCTTCTTTGATCCCCAATCAAGAAGTTTGCGTGCCTCGCGAAAACGGAGTTTATCCCCCGGTACTCCAAGTACAACAAGGGTTAAACATTGCCCTTGTTTGTTGCGAGCAAGAGTCGTCAAACAATAGTCGGCGGCACGAATATAGCCTGTTTTACCACTAAGTACTTTATAGGGAGAGTGCATAAGAAGATTGGTATTAACCATATTGCGCCAGGTGTTCTTGCGATTCTGTATTTTAACTCGGTAACGTTTTTTTGATGTGATCTCGGCGATTAAATCGTATTTATAGACATAATGAAGAATCTTCGCTACCTCGCAGGCGGTTGATACGTTATTGGAATCAAGTCCGGTGGGATCGGCGAAACGCGTTTCCTTCAAACCCAACTGCTGAACCTTGTGATTCATATCATCTACAAATGCCTCTATCGATCCGCTGGTAGCCCGTGCCAGCGCTCTTGTGGCGCGGTTGTCAGAGTTCATCAGAGCAGCATGCATAAGATCATAAAGCGATATCTCAAATCCGCGGTTTAGACGAGAACGAGAGGATCGGTAGGCATCTTTTTTCGTGATGGTCTCAGTTTGGTTTAAGTCTATCTCTTTGTCGAGTATCACCATAGCTGCTACCAGTTTGCTGATTGATGCAATCGGACGAACAGCATCAGCGTTGCGTGCATATAAGACATCACCGGTTTCATAGTTGACTAGAATAGCGGACTTGAGATTTAGATATGGCCCCTTTTGTACATTAGTGAAATCGAATTCAACCCGTTTACGGAAGCCAATTTCTTCGGTATAGTCCCCCGCCTCAAGAATGTATACTGTATTTGCTGAAAAGAACACAAAAGCCGCCATCATTAGTAATACCGATGGAAGTCCTTCACGACGGAACATTATTATCTCCTAATACCGCACCCATTTGAGAATCTCAGGCAATGTGGGACGTTTTCCATACATGAGAATACCAACTCGAAAAACTTTGCTAGTTATCCAAATCATCCCCAGAACCGATAGGCAAACCAAAACAAGTCCAAGGGTAGCTTCTCCGATAATTCCGCTGAACAGTGAGTACTCGGTAAGTGTTGGTGCAACAAAAATAACTCGCATCATCATCATTGTCGGAGTAAGGAATGGAATTAGTGAAAGTACCGTACTGGCGGTCGAGTTGGGATTCTGAATGATATAAATGCCGAGCATAAAGGGCAGGATCATTATCATGGTAATAGGCATGACAAAATTTTGAGCTTCCTTTTCACTATTAACAATAGATCCAATGAGAGCAAAAAGTGTAGAAAACAGCAGGTATCCAGACATCATAAAAAATACGAAGAAAGCAGCTATGACTGGATTGAACAAGATACGATCAATGGATGAATCGATATCGAAAGAACCTTTCATAGAGTAAAGTCCGGCACCAAGAATAACCCAGATCGAGACTTGAGTAAATGTGGCTGCTCCTAATCCTATCACCTTGCCCAACATCAGTTGAAATGGGCTGACCGATGAGATGAGAACCTCCATGATGCGAGAGTTCTTTTCCTCAATCACCGACCGCATAACCAGTTGACCGTAGCCGAAGATCATGCCGAACATTATTCCAATAAATATAATTGCGCTGAAATACTTGATTTCAAATGGAATCGAATCGCCCTTGGCGTCCTTCTGTGCGAGATCGATTTGTCTGGTCAGTGATAGAACAGAATCAACTCCAAGATTAACTTTAGACTCCTGTAGCCGGATAGCGGAAAGAATCTCTGAGAGGCAGTCACCAAACCTTCTGTTGGCTCGGAAATTATCTGAGTTAGTAACCATGAAAGAAGCGGTGTCAACCAGTTGAGCATCTGGTCCAATCACTACAAAATATTTGAGCTGTTGATCGTTTATGCATTGAACTAAAGAATCATATACTATCTGGTAACGTTCACTCTCACTGTCATCGATATCGAAAATTCCACGCACATCGTAATAGGCTGTAGAATCATCATCAAGTTTGTAGCGTTCAAGCGATTGTGAGAATTTCAGACCTGAATCGTAGCCACTTCTATCTATTACCGCCAATGGTTCTGTATCAGATGCCTTCTTGCTTGCTAACCAGGCAGGTATAACTGAGAATCCGATCATTAAAAGCGGTGTGAGCACAATACCGACGATGAACGATTTCTTCTTGACCACCTGCGCATATTCCCGTTTGAAGATAACCCAGAACTTAGACATGTGCTTCTCCCTCCTCCGCCCGGTTATACTCGGAGGGATCAATTCTGGCCACATCTATAAAGATATCGTAAAGCGACGGTTCTACTATCTCAAATCGTCGTACTTTCACCCTGTTAGCGACAGTTTTCAGGATTTCAGAAACGTTAGCCCCCTCGTCCATATCTAATTCCACATAGTTGTTAAACTCGGTCACATTTCTGACTCCAGGCAGGGACGATACAAAAGCGCCATTACCATCCATATCAATCTGAACACTGTTCTTTCCAAACTTAGCTTTAACTTCCGACAACTTCCCGTCGATAACTTTTCGTCCCGAAGAAATCATGCAAATGTAATCGCATAGTTTCTCTGCTTGTTCCATCACATGTGTTGAAAAGAGTATTGTCTTGCCATCCCGTTTCAAATCGAGGATAACGTTTTTTATCAATTCAATATTAAGTGGATCTAAACCGGAAAAGAGCTCATCCAGAATGATAAGATCGGGTTCGTGCAGAATGGTAGTAATGAACTGTAGTTTCTGCTGCATCCCCTTGGACAATTCCTCAACCTTGCGGCTTTTGTACTCCTGAAGATTCATCAGTTCGAGCCAGTAATCAATATGATCTCGCACATAGTGAGGAGACTTGCCTTTCATCTCAGCCATGTACTGAACGACCTCTACCAAGGTCATCTTTTTGTAAAGACCACGCTCCTCAGGCAAGTACCCAACCCGATTTTTAAAGTCTTGAGAGAGCGGAGCATCATCAATGAGTATCTGACCCGAATCAGGGATAGTGATATTCATTATCATGCGTATTGTTGTAGTCTTTCCGGCTCCGTTGGGACCAATGATGCCATAGATAACACCTTCCAGTACTTCAAGAGACAGATCGTCAACCGCTACTTTCCCATCATATACTTTGCGAATAGATTCCAGTTGTAATCTCATTAATCATTCCCATCCTAATAGTTTTATCTATTTAGACTACACCTACGTAATGGTCAACAAAAACAGATTATGACATTAATTCTCTTCGCTATAAGTATTGTTCTGTTGTCTTGGGGGTTTCTTGTGTGGTTGAAATCTCACCATACCGCATTTGGGACAGATCCACTTCCGCTGCTTGTGAAACGTGCGTTTCTGCTCTTCCATGGTCATCTGACAACGGGGACATTTCATGTTTAGTAACTCACTGTTACTGTGTTAACCTCAGGAAATCAGACAACAGAAATTCTACGCGGCCAATTAATGTCGACATGCGAGACATGACTGTATAGCCAAAGGTTGTACCGAAAAAGGACATCAGGAAATACGTTCCCACCTTGGCAGCTCCCCCAAGAGCTCCTTTATGCTCACGGCTAAAGTAAAAGTATACCAAAGTGGTTAAAACACCTACCAGCACAGCAATAAGCGATATGTCAGGCAAACCAGATTCGGTCACCAACGGACCAACAGTGGCTGATATTTGCCTGAGCGTGCGAGCTTCGAGCATAGCCGGAATGGCCACTCCAGCGCCGGACCCTATCAGGACTGCAATAGGAATACGCGACAAAGGCGCTGTCCTCTTGTGAAAACGGCCAAACATCATTACTCCAAGAGCCAGAGGTATAATCAATGGCCACTTAGCATCCTGAGTGAGTGGAACAAACAGCAGATCCATCAGAGTATTAGTCCATGTAATAACCAAGAAGTAGCCAATCGAAACACCGATCAATAGCGACTCCGCCATTTTGTAGGCCGGATTATCCCTGTAAAGGAAACTAAAGATGGCCAGTGTCAGCAATCCGGCAATGATTACACCCCAGTCCATCAGGAACTTCCTCCATCTTTCCGTCGCCCCCGGAAATAGATGATATTCCCAACGATGATTAGCAGCACAACATATATATGAGCCACCGATTGTGCCAGCATACTGCGTTTGCCGGAACCTCCAATGCCGATTAGCTTTTCGTATTCAGCGGCCCCTCGAAGTCCACCGAACATAGCGTGCAATTGACCCGAAGCCAGGTAGGGATCATACGTAGTCATCATGGCAGCAGTCACTGCTGCTGAAACCTTGACGTTGTAGCGGCTCGCCCCATACTCGATCCAGTGGGTGGTCAGAGAACCATCAGCAATCGAAATTACACCGGCAATGTCATTATAGTTCTTAATGTTTTGCAACATCTCGTGATCACGATAGGCGTAGCCAAGGTAATCCTCAGGATAGGTGTCGGGGATCGATTCCCCCATAGACAAGATAGCCGCAATGTACTGTGGCTTGAAACCGAGATAAACATAATCAATCCCATAGGTTTTGTCGTATTCGTCTGCAGTCTGGGTCATCAATCGGTAACCAATGCCGGTTCCTTCAGCCAATAGCGCAATACCGATAAGATTCAGGTCCCGCGAGAAGGTATGGCGCAACAAGGCCAGGGCTATTGGTCGTATCTCCGGAAGTGATGATGCTTCGTGATCAAACGACACTATGACAGTCGCACCGGTTGGCAATGAATCAATGTAGTTAAACATTCGCTCTGTTTCGGGAGATACGCGCATATCAAGATTGACATTGGCTGCCATTGTGATAACAACTATTGCGAACAATCCAGAGAATATCCAATGGCGGCTGTTTAATCGCTTCATTTATCGCTCCCCAGCCAAGTGCGCTCAATGCCTAAGATAACTCTCAGCGATGTTGTCAGTGACCCCAATCCGATACCAATCAAAATAGCGCGACGAGCGGCCATGGAAGGGTTACCCCGCACCCAGTCAGCTGCTTCGGTGATGAATTGCGGAACGATACCCTCGAGCGATGATCGGCTCGTAAGGGTAAGCAATGCTGCCGTCAACAAAACAGCCGCCGGAGCTGAACGTGCTCGGAAGCCACGAAATGAAGCTGATGCCACAAAAAAGGCCAGGAGGGCAAATACGGTTGACTGCATTGGAACCTGAACGTATTCGAACATCCACATGAATGGCGAATTGCCCTTGATACCCCAGATAATTGCCAGAATAGGCATCACAGCCAACCCAACCAGAGAAATTATCCGGTAAGGTCGATTATCACCACGGCGTATGTTGCTTAGATTGATACGCACAAAACTGATAACACCCACTAACAACGTGATAGCGAAAATAATCTGCCAGTAGTCAATCATTACTGCTGTGTTCAGGGAACGGGCAGTCGGATGCTGCGAGAAATATAGCGCAAACAGAAGAGCCCCAAAAGCGAAACAGATGATCTGTGCTATGCGACGGCCCATTAGAAACGCCACCAACTTGATGATTGATCCACAGTTACCCACAGAGTGGCGATAATCAATAATAGGACTAATAAGGTTTTCAGAATATCCTGAGCACGAACTGAAGCCAAAATGGAGCGATCGCCAGAGAGATAGCCTGAAGCGGCAAAGAGCTCCTCACCGATAAGAACGTAGTCACATGCTACAATAAAGAATGAAAGCTGAATAGTTGAATCGGTTCCAGCAATTTGAATAGAGCCGTTGATATTGGCAGTTTCAGCTAAGATAAGCGACTCCGCCTCAAACGTGCCCAGCAGAAAAACTGAAGCTGGTTTCGTGCGACTTATTAACCCTTCCACAGCAGCAGCGTAGCCAAACTGCGAAGAACTAACATAGAAGATATCATCACTGCGATACCGATCAGGATAGCCAGCTTGTGCACAAGCCTCACGGACCACTTCCTGTGCCACCGTCATGATAACCGGGTCATGGGTTGGGTAGATAAGCCGGCAGTCATATTGAGCTGTTTTCCTGGCTACG
>QNAG01000101.1 GCA_003641415.1 Candidatus Zixiibacteriota bacterium
ACCCTGGGACTGATGCTGTGTGGTTTACATCAACCCACGAGCGGTACGATAAAGTATTTCGGGCGGGGTGGTGAGCAGATTACAACAGACCTCGTTTGCGGTAGAGTGTCGGCTGTCCTGCAACAGCCGGAGCGGCAGTTTTTTCTGCCGACTTGCGCGGAAGAAGTAGCTTTTGGACCACAAAACTTCGACCGTCCTTTAGATGCGGAAGGGATAAAACAGTTTCTTGATATGGCAGGTTTGAATTGGGAAGTTTTCTCAGAAAGGGACCCATTTCGTTTGTCCGGTGGTGAGAAACGCCGACTTGCTTTCGCAGCGGTGCTATCTATGATGCCCCAGATTGTTATACTGGATGAACCCACCTGTGGACTGGATCAGGAAGGAGTCGGTCGTTTTATTGTGCTCGCTCAAGCTCTACATGAGAGAGGTAAAGGACTGGTGGTTATCACTCATGACGGTGATATCTTACAAGCGCTGGCTGACCGAATCCTTCGGCTTGATAATGATGGCAACGGGCAGGCATTTAGAAGGGAGACTTTCTTCGCTGATGAACAACTCGCCGGTACAGTCTCCCCTCGCACGTGGTCATTGGGGTAGCACACAAGGGTGATTAATACCAACTGATAAACTGACAAAATCTAATAGCAATACTCCGAACCTGACAGGTGTCTTTGCACAAGGAAGCAATTCGCACAAAAAAGATAACACAAATAAGATAATATGTTCCCGCAAAGTGATAATGTCCTATATGCGCGAAGTCCCCGTAGGTCAGAACCCTTGCGGTCCTGACGAAAGTTAGGTTGGCAAGCAACCTGACCTACAAAACCGAAACGGAGGAAGCCGCATGAGTATCAGTTTCCGCAACTCTGCCGCATTTGGAAAGCGAATCGAATACTACATCGTTGGCCTAATGCTCAAGGAGGGGCTTGATGTCTATATGCCATTGGTTGATGACGACGCTATAGACACCGTGGTCAAGAAGCCTGATGGGAATTTTGTCGAAGTACAGATCAAAGCCCGCTCGAAAGATGTAGTCTTCGGAGATGCCGCACTATTCGCCGCCCTGACGCACGAGTACAGACCAAACTACTGGTTTGTATTCTACTCCGAGAGGATAGATAAAGTCTGGATACTGTCCTCCAAAGAGTTCATCGAAGAGTCCAATCAAAACAAGAAGGGCAAGAATAAAGGTAAGAGATCAATTTGGTTCAATGGCAAGAATACGAAGGCAAAGAGCGAGCATGTTAAGCCTCAGTTCGAGAAATATCTTGCGACTAATTTCAAACGAATCATCCAAGACGACCCGGACGCATAAGGCACAATGATGAACGAACCTGAAACCAGAGCAAAACACACGGCCAAACCGAGCAAAGCCCAAGAGGGAATAGCAAACAAACTGTCAGGAGGCTTGTCCTCCTGACGAAGAAGTCAGGACCGCAAGGGTCTTGACCTACTACTCTCGCTTTGCGTCAACCCCGGCTCACTGGCCACAGCCAGCAGGAGCAGGGTCGCTATGTTCTTCTTTCGCATCATTCCCCCCATTTTAGCATCTGCTGCGCAAACCTCGCACTACGCGTTCCCGGATGATCTGAGATGATCTGCTGGAGAAGTTCAGTCTTTTCACCCTTGGAGAGTTTGCCGGTAAGAGTTCTCAGACCCTGTTCGTTGTATCCGGAATTGGGGAATTGTCGTAACAATTCACTTTTCGGTGCTATTTCCCGCATGGCTTTCTCGGCATACACACTGTTCGGGAATTGGTTCACTATCTGTCGAAATTCTTGGTTCGTCGAATCAAAAGGATCCTTCAGCCAGAGCGCATACGCGGTGTTCAGAAGCTTATATGCTTCCATTTCATTCTCTGTAACTTCCACTACTTCGAAATCGACCTCCTGTGAAAATGTGTTTCCATACCGACCGCGCACACTGTACTTCCCAGGTGCAAGCAATCCGAAACGTTGGCGAAGGAGGCTTCTGTAGGTACTGAACAGCTCAAGGAGATCATAGCAGCCATAGAGTTGTTCCTTCGGGTGTAAAAGCAACCCCGGTCCTTTAGCCGGTCCCATGTTGTACAAGAGTCCCGTATACTTCATATGTTCCCCTCGCCCGTCTTTCAACTCAACAGAAAACGGACCCGGACTCTGGCAAGGTGGGAATAATCCCCCTGCTCTCATAGTATCCGAACTGACATTTATCAACGTTATGTCCAGCCATATGGGTTCACGTTCGAGAAAGACCTCTTTCGATAGCTCTATCTCCAGCTTCAGCTTTGGGTTGCTGCCTGCTGTGGTTGTGGATACCAGAATCGAGAGCAGCAAACCCAGTAGGGTCATACACTTTACTACGTATCTCATAGTTCCACTCCGTTTCTCAAAATTACCATTCTACCCACCCTATCTTTTCGCAACAATTAGAACAGAAGTGGGGATTAAAGGACAAATCTTCACCAGTACACCAAGAGATTTTGCCGCTACCCATAACACAGCTGGGATCACTATGATCTAAACTCATCTGCAAGGTGAGAGTGTCGCACAGATGAGAGAGATCAGCTCTGACATGACCCAATTCGTGTATAACAGCAAACAAACTGTAGGTCAGGACCCTTGCGGTCCTGACGAAAGTCAGGTTGGTAAGCCTCCTGACTACAAAACTTGGCATGTTCAGATAATCACGTCCAAACAAACCGGACCTTGCCACCCAGCTAAGTTAAATCCCTGAGATAGCTGTTACCCGACTGCTTTTACCTTTACCTGAGCTGGCTTGACTTGAGCTATAGGTTTGTATTCGAGTGCCTTTGTCGGACAAAACCGGGCACAAGCCGGATCACCACCACACAAGTCACACTTAACCACCTGGTCTTGTCCGCTGTCATAAATACTGCAACCAAACGGACAGGCGGCGGTACAAGCCATGCACTTGACACATTTATCCTGATTTAGTTCAATCGCTCCAGTTTCTTCGTTACGTCGCAATGCGCCAACCAGGCATGATTTCACACAAGCGGCATCATCGCATTGCAGGCATGTCACCGGCAC
Organism: Candidatus Zixiibacteriota bacterium; assembly: GCA_003641415.1. Taxonomy (GTDB): domain Bacteria; phylum Zixibacteria; class MSB-5A5; order GN15; family FEB-12; genus B120-G9. Next base: position 3,033 of record QNAG01000101.1, read on the forward strand.
CCAGAGGTCTTTGAAGCCGCCCCCCATAACGAAGATACGAGAACGTCCAGGTTTTCCATCAATTGCATGATTGAAAGAGCAGGCAAGTTCGCAGGTACGGCACCCTATACAGCGATTTGGCGTTACAACCAAACGGGATTTCATTATACTGTTTCCTCCTCTCTGCTCCATTGGGCTAATCGACCCATAGTAAGCGCGATTTCCTTGCGGCGGCAGTCATCGCAAACATCAAAATACTCACGAGGAATGTTGCGGGTTTCGCTGAGGCTGTCGGCGAATTCTTTGGTAATGGTCAGTTTGCCGCATTTAGAGCAGGCAATCTTTTCAAACTGTTTACCCCAGATCGAGCGTGAAGCCCCCTCTTCGCTAAACTTGATATGGCCAGTGGGGCAGCACTGAGCGCAAGCCAAACATCCGACGCAATCCGGCGGGGCTTCCTTTAGAGGTGGCGCCACCTCCTTGGAATGACCACGACCAACAGTGGATATGGCTGAAAATCCCATGCGTTCACAGATACGTGTACACAGACCGCACAAGATGCAATCATCACCGTCGGGAATCTCTTCGTAACTTGTTTTTGTGACACCGTGTTCGGCTGCCAGTTTACGCACAAAAAGCGAGTTGGGATGACGAGCCAGGTACAGGTCAAGAAGTGTCTTGCGAATCTCGTTGACTGTCTCGGAATGCGTGTTGACAATAAGACCATCGGCAACCGGGTAGAGACAGGATGTTACATAGTTTTTCCAACCATCCCAGTCGGCTTTCGTTATTTCCACCGTGCAAAGGCGGCAAGAACCAAACGGCTCGACCGCATCATGCTGACAGATTGCCGGGATGTCGATTCCCATTCGCTTGATCACATCCAGCAACATCTCGCCATCGTTAGCCTGAACTACTTGCCCGTTTATAGTAAGATGAACCATCGGTTTCTCCTATGACACCTCAATGGCGTTCCGCGTGCATACTGCTTCGCAGGCGCCACATTTGGTACACTTATCCTGATCGATGACATGGACTTCGTTTTTCTTGCCGGTGATAGCATCAAATGCACACGCCGACAAACAAGCCGTGCAGCCATCGCACTTGTCAGCAATAATATCAAATCTTATAAGCTCTCGACAAACTTTTGCCGGACACTTCTTGTCTCTAATGTGAGCAAGATATTCATCGCGGAAGTATCTCACGGTGCTGAGGAAGGGATTCGGTCCCGACTTACCCAGTCCGCATAACGAAGATTTTATGATGACATCCGAAAGCTTCTCCATTTTTTCGATATCTTCCTCTATTCCCTGACCTTCACTTATCTTTTTAACCATCGCATGTAGTTGGAACAATCCTTCACGACAGGGAACACACTTACCGCATGATTCCTCAACCAAGAAAGCGAGGAAATACTTTGCCAAATCGACTACACAGGTATGATCGTCCATCACTATCATACCGCCTGACCCCATCATGGAATAAGCTTCGGTAAGGGTGTCGAAATCAACCGGCAGATCGAGTTTTTCTTCCGGAAGGCATCCTCCGGATGGACCTCCGGTCTGAACTGCTTTGAATGGTCGGTTGTCGAGAATACCACCGCCGATATCGTAGATAATCTCGCGTAGTTTGGTACCCATTGGCACTTCGATCAAACCAGTGTTGCGGACTTTGCCAACCAAAGAGAAAGCTTTGGTTCCGGAGCTCCCGGGTGTGCCAATACCGGCGAACCATTCGCCACCTTTGTCGATTATTACAGGGATGTTGGCGTACGTTTCGACATTGTTCAGGACAGTAGGCTTATCATGGAAACCTTTGAGAACAGAGCGAACATACTTGGCGCGCGGTTCACCAACCTCGCCAGCTACTGATTTCATGAGAGCTGATGATTCTCCGCATACGAAGGCGCCACCCCCACGACTGACATTCAGCGTTAGAGAGAAGCCTGACCCAAGAATATTTTCGCCCAGGAAACCGTATTCTGTCGCCTGATGGATGGCCAGTTTCAGGTTTTCGATGGCCAGTGGGTATTCCTCACGGACATAGATATAACCCTCGTGGGCTCCAACAGCGTAAGCTGCGATTATCATACCTTCCAGAACAGAATGCGGGTCACCTTCCATGATCGAGCGATCCATGAACGCTCCCGGGTCGCCCTCATCACCGTTGCAAATGACATAGTGTGGAGTATCTTCCGCTTTTGCGCAGGTAGCCCATTTGCGTCCGGTTGAGAATCCTGCCCCACCACGACCGCGCAACCCGGAGGTGGTAACCTCGGCGATGATTTCATCCGGTTTCATTTTCGTCAGGGCTTTAACCAACGCATTGTAGCCATCAGCAACAATATAATCCTCTATCTTATATTGGTCGATATGTCCCAGATTACGCAAAGCAATCCGCTGCTGGTGGGAATAGAAAGGGATATCGTTGTAGCGTTCTATCTTGTGGCCATTGGAGGGATCGTCGTACAAGAGCCTCTCGACGGTCTCATCTTTGCGGATTGACTCATTGATGATCTCTTCTACGTCTTTCGGTTTCACTTTGGTATAGAATGTTCCGCGTGGTTCGATTATAACCAAAGGACCCCGTTCACAGAAGCCATGACAACCAGTTTCTTTGAGGGCCTCTATCTTAAATCCCCTGATGTGTTTTTTCTTGAGGACCTTGCGGAACTCTTCAACGATCTTTGCCGCTCCATTGGCCAGGCATCCCGGACCGCAGCAGATCATAATTTTCTTAGTGTGTTTTTTTTCTACTGCAACAAGTTCCTTACGGAGCTTTGTCAACTGGGCAGGTTTATCGATACGCATCTCAACCTCCCTTCAGAAGCTTCTTGGTGCCGCTTACTTTGACCGAGCCATAGTACTTATCGTTGACAATGACTACCGGAGCCATAGCGCAAGCGCCAACACAGTTAACTACTTCGAGAGTGTACTTGAGATCAGGCGTTGTCTCTCCCGCTCGGATATTCAATTTCTTCTCCAGTTGTTCGAGTATCTGTGCAGCTCCACGTATATGACATGTAGTACCCATACAAACTCGAATTACTCGATCGCCTTTTGGGTTCAGGCTAAATGCATTATAGAACGTGGAAACAGAGAACACTTTGCTCAAAGGGACATCCAGATAGTCCGCGGTATGTTTGAGCGCATCACAAGGGAGAAAATTGTATTCCTTCTGTATGTCCTGAAGAACTGCAATGAGGGATTGCGGTTCCTGCGGATAGCGTTCTAAAATCTCCGGCAACTTGCCTATATCGTGGTTCATACGCTGTCCTTCTGTCCGATTTTTTCACGACCCAGTTTGTAGCCTTCTTTAAACATTTTGAAGTTTAACTCAAGCACTTCTTTCTTCTTGCTGAGTTTCTCTTTCAATGTCTTAGTTATAGTCTTAATATCAACCACTTTTGATATGCCTATTAAAGCCCCAAGGACAATAACGTTAGCCACCTTTACGTTTCCAGCGGCAATTGCCATGTCGTTGGCAGGAATCAGCACTTGAGTAAAATCGGTCCGGTCGCTGGTAACATCAATCAGAGAACTATTCACGAGAAACAAACCGCCCGGCTTGACCATTGGTCCAAATTTATCAAATGACGGTCTGTTGAAAACACAAATGCACTGAGGAGAAGTCACAATTGGTGAACCGATCCGTTTGTCCGATATGACTACTGTGCAATATGCCGTGCCGCCGCGCATTTCAGGTCCATACGAAGGAATCCAGGCCACCTGTTTGCCCTCGCTTATACCGGCATAGGCCAGCAGTTGTCCGGCGGTCATGATACCCTGACCTCCAAAACCTGCGAAAGTTACTTCATATTGCGCCATTACTTATTTCCCTCCCTAACGGAATCCTTGAAACACTTGATTGGATAATAAGCCGCCATTTCCTTATCAAGCCACTTAACTGCCTCTTCCGGAGTCTTTCCCCAGTTGGTCGGGCAAGTAGAGAGAACCTCAATCATCGAATAACAACGATTTTCAGCTTGGTATTGGAATGCTCTACGGATAGCTTTTCTGGCATTAATTATGTGCTTTGGCGTGTGTACCGCCACCCGCTCAATATATCCTGGTGTAACAAGGGTAGACAGTAATTCAGCCATACGTATTGGATAGCCAACTTCGTTAGCGTTGCGACCCACTGGACAGGTACTTGTCACTTGACCCGGCAAAGTGGTAGGCGCCATCTGTCCACCGGTCATACCATAAACGGCATTGTTGACAAAAATAGTTGTAAACTTCTCACCTCGATTGGCGGCGTGTACGATCTCTCCCATTCCAATAGAGGCCAGATCGCCATCGCCCTGATAAGTGAAAACAATCATATCAGGACGTAACCGTTTGAAACCTGTTGCAAAGGCGGGAGCCCGCCCATGGGCAGCTTCCAGAAAGTCGCAGTTGAAATAATTGTACGCAAGAACCGAACAACCAACCGGCGCTACCCCCACCGTTCTATCGCGAGCGCCAATTTCATCTATAGCCTCAGCCACTAAACGGTGGATAACTCCATGAGTACAGCCGGGGCAGTAGTGAGTGACAGTTGATTGCATCGACTCCGGACGTGAAAATATCGCGGTATTACTTTGAGTCATAGCCATCTCACTTTCTCTTCCTGCTGCTGGTGGAACGTTTTTTCATAGATCCAATAAGTTCCAAGACTTTGCCCTGAATTTCTTCTGGATTGGGAACAATACCACCCGTACGTCCAAAGAATTTCACTGGCTTGGCGCCAATGATTGCTCTCTCAACATCCTCCACCATTTGGCCGGTGCTCATTTCTACAGTCAGTACCGTTTTGATATTTTTCTTTTTCGCTTCCCGATAGATTTCCTTTTCCGGGAATGGAAACAGTGTTATAGGTCGGAATAAACCAACTGAGACACCTTCGCTTTCAAGCTCATCAATTACTGTTTGACAGATACGAGCCACTGTGCCATAGGAAACAACAAGAAGTTCATTCTTCGCACTGACTTTGTAAAGCTCGTAGCGAACCTCTTCCTTTTTCATCTGCTCGTACTTCTTATCCATTAGCAGGGAGTTTTCTTCCAACTCCAGAGGATCAAGAAAGAGAGACTTGATGATTACCGGATCGCGTCCCTTTGCACCGGTGGCTGCCCACTTTCGTTCTTCGAGATTGACTCGATTTTGTTTCGGATCACTATCGGGGAATTCAACCGCCTCCATCATCTGACCAATCAGTCCATCACCAATAACCATGACCGGATTGAGGTACTTATCAGCCAGATCAAAGGCCAGCATCATCAGGTCGACCGCTTCCTGGACTGTCGATGGCGCCAGCACCAGCAAACGGTAGTCGCCATGCCCGCCGCCTTTAACAGATTGGAAATAATCTGACTGTGCAGGAAGGATACCACCCAGTCCTGGTCCGGCGCGCATGATGTTCACGAACACAACCGGTAGGTGAGCCCCGGCAATATATGATATAGCCTCCTGCATAAGTGATATCCCCGGACTTGACGAAGTAGTAAAGACACGTTTACCTGTGGACGCAGCTCCAAAGAGCATATTGCCCACAGCTACTTCGCTTTCGCCCTGAAGAAAAACACCGCCCACTTCAGGCATCCGTTTTGCGAGGTACTCAGCCACCTCGGATTGTGGTGTAATCGGATAGCAGAAGTAACCCTCAGCGCCAGCCCGAATGGCAGCTTCGGCTATAGCCTCATTACCCTTCATGAGTATTCTTGCCATTATCTATACTTCTCCTATTTCTTAGTAATCCACCAACTCAAATACCGTTCCATGCGAATGCACTTCGATAGCAACATCGGGGCACATTATCGCACAGAGCTTACACCCAATGCATCGCGAGGGATCATGAACCTGGGCATAGTAATAACCCCGGACCGTAATGTCTTTGGACATCGAGATGATCTTCTGGGGACATACTTGGGTGCACAATTCGCATCCTTTGCAGTGGTTCTTATCTATTCGTATACCTGGCATTAATTATTCCTTTGTTTGTGTCGGTGGCGCTTTGAAATCACTGGGGCGTTCCCACGGTTTCAGCAGGAGACGATCCAGTGGCAGAACCGGCACGTCGATTTGCTCAGGGTTGATTTCATTTAACTGTTGTCGCATGGCTGCTATAAACACTACCGGCAGAGATGAAACCTGGCCAAGTTCGGTAGCCAGGTTGATTCCTTTAAGAATATCTTTACTGGTGGTGTGCTCGACCATGTGTGTGTTGGAAACAATCGCAGTGAATTCGAGACGGGCCGCCTTCTCAATTTTTTCCATGAGTTTAAGGCTACTATCG
>QNAG01000102.1 GCA_003641415.1 Candidatus Zixiibacteriota bacterium
ATTGATATTGAAGCGTTTGATATGGATGGTGACTCAATCCTGTTATCCCAGGTTGGTGGCCCGGGTGTTCTTACTCGATTGGATGCCAACACTTGGCAGCAGTGTTTTGAGCCCGGACTCGAAGATTCGATTACGTATACTTTCTACTATTCAATGCATGATGATTGCGAGCCATACGGAACAATATTGCCGCCATCCGAACCTATGTGTATAACAGATTCTTTAAGAATTACCGTTATCTATTTTCAGCCTCCTTCCATTGCTTGTCCGGAGCCATTGGAGTTCTTTATCTGCGAACCGGATACTTTCTGCTTTGAAGTCGAGGCTGAATCAGCAGTAGAGGGACCACTTATATTTAATATCTTATCTGGCAATGCTACCATAGAGGGAACAACAGTATGTATAGCAGCCGATAGCACGGCATCTTTTGAAGTAGTGGTTGAGGTGGTCGATATTTGCGACAATGCTGATACTTGCACTGTTCCGGTGTCTATAGTATCTAACCAGCCTCCTTATGTAAATACTGCGGCTGATTTTGAAGTAACCGTTTGTGTTGCTGAGACAATCTGCTTTGATGCCTTTGTTGGTGATCCTGACCTTAATCTGGATAGTGTCTCAGTTAACTATGGTTATTACGATTCTTTTACCGACCGTCTATGTTTTGACGCCGATAGTGCTGGAGTATATACATTGATAGTCACAGCAGTTGATTCGTGCGGAGAATCTGATTTCGACACGACCTTGGTTTCTGTAATTCGCCCGCCGGCACCGGAAGTATATCTCCCTGATGATTTCACCGTCAATATGTGTGGTGAAGCCAAAATATGCATGGATGTGGAGGTAATAGCCGACAGCATTAGCGCAATGACTGCTTTCTATCCGGGCTATATTGATACGCTGACCGGCCAACTGTGCTTCTACCCCGATACCGCCGGAGTTTATACGCTTATTCTTGAAGTTATCGGCGAGTGCGCTGGTTTGGTAGCAAGGGACACGGTTGATGTAACAGTGTTGTTCCCACCAGATCCGTTTATAAGTCTGGGTGATGACTTCGCGCGTGACCTGTGTGAGCCTGAAGAGATATGTGTCAATGTTTCCACTATCGAGATTTATGAGACGCTCGAAGTTAGTTATGGCACGTTCAATCCAGGGACCGGACAGCTTTGCTTTATTCCCGATACATCTGGTATCTATACACTAACAGCAACTGTGGTTGATTCGTGTGATATGAGTGCAGTCGATACAGTTCTTGTTACTGTTAATCTGAACAGTTCCCCTGTGATCTCACCAATGCCAGACAGTTCTCTGTATTTGTGCTATCCGCAGGAAATTTGTCTGGAAGTTACTGTTGATGATCCGGATGACGACATTGATACAATTTTCGTTAATCGCGGGACCTATGTCGATGGGCATTTCTGCTTTGTCCCTTACGACAGCGGTACCTATGATATGATTATTACTGCCATCGATGAATGTGGTAATATAGTTGCCGATACGGCACTGGTTACTATCACGACTGATATCGGCGTATCTCTGGAGTGTCCCAATGACACGACCGTGTTCACCTGCTCGCTGGTGGATACGTTCTGTTTCCCGATTGAAGGAATTCCTGAGGGCGCTCTCGTTGAGGTTTCGGGTATTGGAACTTGGTATGATTCACTAAACCAGACGATATGTTTCTGGTCTGAGTGCTCCAATGTAAATCATATTACAGTAACAGCTACCACGCCATGCGATAGCTATGAATGTTCCTTTTCGGTTACAATTCTATGTAATAGTGACCCTCTTGTGATTTTGCCACCAGACACGATTATCTCCTCCTGCGAGGCAGAGGAAGTGTGTTTGCCGGTAGGTATCAGCGATCAGAATGGCAACCTTGCCAATGTGATTGTCTCCTATGGTGTTTATGATCCTTCTACAGGTCATATCTGCTTTATGCCTGACACTCAGGGCGTTTATATAATTTCAGTCACGGCAATTGATTCGTGTGAAGCTACAGATACCGATGAAATAGTGGTTAACATCATTGGTAATAGTCCACCGGAAGTGAATATCAACATTCCCGATACGGTCTATAACCAGTGTGAACCGGAGGAGATTTGTCTGTCGGTGGGAATAACCGATATCAACGGTAATCTTGACACGGTTTACGCCACTGGTGGAATCTTCAATGCCCAGACCGGAGAGGTGTGTGTTATGCCTGATGGTTCAGGCGAGTTCTGCGGAACAGTGATAGCGATTGATGACTGCGGATTAGCTGACACAGCGGATTTCTGTGTGACAGTTGAGACCGGAGACTATGTAAACATTGATTGCGACTTTTCTGAACCATATGTCTTTGATCTGTGCGATGCCCAGGAAGTCTGTGTTCCGCTGGTTGTGAGTGGTAATGGCTACACAATTGAGATCAGTTACGGTCTTTGGGCAGATGACCAACTATGTTTCTTGGCGGACACCGCTGGTTCCTACAACATTACAGTTATTGGCACAGCCGAGTGCAACTCCGATACCTGTATTGTTCCTGTGATTGTAACAATTGCTGAATCGGTTGATATAATCTGTCCTGGTGACACAACGATCCCGCTCTGTGGGGAAGACACGGTCTGTTTCGAGTTCTCCGCCACTGGGGCGTACGATACAATCACAGCCAATAGTGGTGCTTGGGTTGATGGCATGACCGTTTGTGTGCCTGTCCATGAACCGGGTTCCCAAACGATAAACCTTATCGCCTCAGGTGATTGCGGAGCTGACACCTGTGAATTTACCGTTGCGGCAACTTTCAATACGCCACCAACTATTTCGATTACTGAAATCGACCCTATTACCAGTTGCGAACTGACAGAAATCTGCATCCCTGTTTTGGCTAATGACATTGATGGTAATCTTATTGAAGTGTCAAGTCCCCAGGGTGAAGTTCACGGGGATACGCTTATCTGTTTCACTCCAGAGTACTTCGGGACTCATCAAGTTGTGGTAATTGCCACCGATGAATGCGGCGAGACAGCTACAGACACGGTCGAGGTGATTATTCTGTTAGGTGGCGAGGCCACTATTATCTGTCCCGATCCGTTAGTTATTGATACTATATGTGGTCCGGATACTCTCTGCCTCTCGGCGCCCGTATCACCATCAAGTGCTATTGTCACAGTGTCGCCAGTGGGTAGCTATAATCCAGCTACCGGACAGGTGTGCGTACCTCTTTTAGAGGGTGGCACAATTGACATAACGATGATAGCCGAGGCTCTATGCGGTATTGATACCTGCCAGTTTACCATTGAGGTTGTGTCTGCTGAACCAACTACTATAAGCTGCCCGGGCACTATTGATACCCTCCTTTGTTTGGTTGAACCTCAGACTCTATGTTACCCTATATCGATTACCGGTACTGATGTAACGGTAACAGTTGAACCTTTTGGTACCTTCGACGGTGAGAATATATGTTTGGATATCACCGAACCCGGCTCCTACAATATAGATGTAATTGCTGACGGTTACTGCGGCGTTGACACCTGCCATACGTCTATTGAGGTATCAGCCGATCAGGAACCTGTCCTGTCTTTGCCGTCATTCCAGACTTTCACTCGCTGTATTGATGATACAAATCTGATTTGTCTTGACGGCATCTACGCTACCGATGCAGAATCACCCGTCACTCTCACTATGACTTGTGGTGTGGGTGACTTCACTTTGATAGGGACCGACAGCGGTGCTGTTTGCTTCCTTCCCGACAGCTTTGGCGTATATGAGTTCTGCTTTGAGGTTGTTGATGAATGCCATACGATTGATAGCTCTTTTCAGGTTGAAGTGATAGAGGAAGAGGGCTGTGATATCTGTATTGAGCTGTGGATGGAAACCGATAGCTGTACTGTGGTCGGGGTTAACCAGGAAGTGAAACTCTATATAGATTCTAAGGTAGCGATTGGTGGCTTTGATCTTCTTTTGTCTTACGATGCTTCTGTAATGACTTTCAACTCGACTTGGATTGAAGGAACTGAGATCGAAGGTTGGGAGTATTTCACACATCGTCTTGGCGATGGAAGCTGCGGCGAGAGTTGCCCATCTGGCTTGCTCCGGTTAATTGGTATAGCTGATATGAATAATGGACCTTACCATCCTCCGGTTGAAACCCTATCACCAAATGGTTTGTTCATAATGATGGAATTCTATGTAGCCAATGATCAGAATCTTGGTGACCAGTTCCTACCAATTAATTTTGTCTGGTTCGACTGCGGAGACAATGCTTTCTCCGATCCAACCGGTAACGATATGTTTGTAGATATACGCATATTCAATCCTGAAGGTCTCCTGATATGGGATGAAGATGATGATATTGGCTCCCCTGAGTTAGGTCGTCCGTTTGGAGTTGGTACTCCTGATGACTGTATTCAACCCGAAGAAGGCAAACCAAGCCCGCTTCGCTGTGTTGTGTTTAATCACGGTGGTATCTGCGTGATTCATCCTGATTCTATTGATGAAAGAGGTGATATTAATCTCAATGGGGTACCGTACGAGATTGCGGATGCGGTCGTTTTCTCAAACTATTTCATCTACGGCTTAAGCGCTTTCACTGTAAGTGTAGCTGGTCAGATTGCTGCTTCAGATGTTAACGCTGATGGTCTTACGCTTAGCGTTGCTGACCTTGTATACCTGATCCGTGTTATCATCGGGGATGCTTCCCCGGTACCGAAGGTAAAGCCTATTGAGGACGGGATAGAGATATCTACTGAAGTTGCCAACGATATGATGACAGTTACAACTGATGCTGTTGCGGAAATTGGTGCGGCATATCTTGTCTTTGACTTGTCAGAAGGCATGACCGTTGATGATGTTAGACTCGGCTTTGATGCTAATAACATGGATATCATGTGGGGTGTTGTAGACGGACAACTAAAGGTGCTGATGTACAACATTGGAACAGACGCTGTTGAACCTGGCGAGCGGAATATTCTGGATATCCCAATTACTGGTACAGGAACAGCCAATTTGAGCCACGTGGAAGTTGTCGATTATCAGGGACGTCAGTATGCAATTGCTGCCAAGGCTGAGGTTATTCCGACCAGCTTTACCCTGAGACAGAACTACCCGAATCCGTTTAACCCAACGACAACGATTAGTTTCGATCTGCCCCATGAGTCTGACTGGACCCTGCAAATATACAGTATCACCGGCAGTTTGGTGCGTGAATATAACGGCACTGCCGAAGCTGGAATGGTCAGCCTCGAATGGGATGGTATGTCTCGATCCGGTGATTTGGTTGCTTCGGGTATTTACTTCTATCGCCTGCAGGCCGGAAATTTCAATGATACTAAGAAAATGATAATGCTTAAGTAAGTTATAATAAATTGCTTGTCTGCAACGTCTGGAAGCCATCTGGTTTCCAGACGTTTTTTTTAGGGTTTCACATTTCCTTTGTATTACTCGTACGATATACTGAGTGTCGAAGTGTTGCGATTGTAGTCCGAGCATGATAGATCAGTTTGCTAATTTATCCTGTGCATAAGGCACACCTTTCTTCAAATGTGTAACTGTTTTCTTTTTTCTGGTTGTTACTTGCATTAGAGCGTACTATATCATAATTAGGACTGATAGCGGTCAGGAGTTATGATTAAGAATGTTTGGTGAGGATTTTCTACAGCGTGCTATTATTGCTGCCCCGGCAATTCTGTTTGCACTGACAGTACATGAGTTTTTTCACGCTTGGACGGCGCTTCGATTTGGAGATACAACTGCGCGCGACCAAGGGCGTCTGACACTCAACCCGTTGGCTCATCTGGATATGATGGGAACGTTAATGATGTTCCTGTCGCAGTTTCGTTTTGGCTGGGCCAAGCCTGTGCCGGTAAATCCCAATAACCTTCGCGATCCCCGACGGGCTAATTTCTGGATATCTGCGGCGGGTCCGATCTCAAATCTGGGTTTGGCCTTTATCTTTGGTTCGTTACTGCGCTTTGTCTTATCGGTGGGTATAGATATTCCATTGGCAGTGCTAATGCTGTTGAAAATCTCCGTTATAATCAATGTGTCGTTGGCGTTTTTTAATCTGATTCCACTCTTTCCCCTTGATGGTTCCCACATGTTACAAAGCGTTCTTCCTCCGGAGCAGAGAGCCGCCCTTGACAAACTGCAACGTTTCTCGCCGATATTGCTCATGCTGCTCATCTTCTCCGGCATGACCTGGATGATACTCGGGCCGTTCATATCGATGACCGTCTATCTGTTCTCCGGCATGAGGCTGGGTTAGGCGACGTATGGAATGTCGATGTGTTGTATTGGTATTGCTGGCTCTGTTGTTCTGTCTGGGAGGATGTGGAATTGAGTATGGTAGGGGAGTAGCTGATGAGTCAGTTCCAATCGGAATGGAAGAGAAAATCAGGGCTGAAGCCTGGCTGTTTGACGCCCGTCTTTGGCAGAAAGGTAAACCGACCTCGTTTCGGCTGGAAATCTACAGAACTGATACTGTAACAGCTCTAAGTGGACGCGGTTATCTTGGCAAGGGGGCAATGAAAGGTACGATCAAAGACGACAGTCTGTACATCTACTTCCCGAGATCCAATGAATACCTTTACGAGTCAGCCAGCTCACTGCTGGATGCTGTTAACTGCTCTGGTGGGCGGCCGTATGTGGATATGGTGGCTCTCCTAACACAGTTGCCGGATTCGCTTGACGACTTGGTAAATGTTCAGGTGACAGCCAGCTACATAAATCCAGAGAAACCAAATTTCATTCTGTATTCACGAGGTTGTCCGTGGGAGCTAAGTCTGATATACGATCGTCGCAAAGTTGGGTGGAGGGTTAAGGAATTCGAGTTCATATCGGGTGATGGCACTCGAATCAAGTCTCGCCGACGCACTTTCAAACCGAAGGCGATGGTTCCTTTGAAACGTTTCCATACCCCACGCGCCCCCAATGCAGTTCGCATAATGCCCTGAAAGTCAAGGCGTTATACAGGTTGACTTAGACGGCTAAATGTATAATAATTTAGGTTTATACTTATTGGATGGAGTTTGTCATTGAATCTGTATACGCGGACATTTAGTGTACTAAAACCATACTGGAAGCAACTTGTCATCGCTTCCGGCTCGGCGGCGCTGCACGCAATTTTCTCCGGGTTATTGGTGTGGATGTTTGGTCCGTTGTTGATGGTCCTTTTCCAAATCGATAGTCCTGTGTCCGGCACCACCGAGACAGTCAGTCCAGATGTTGTTAACCAGGTGTCAAGTACGCTGTCAGGTATTAAAGGAGTGATAAATGATTGGATTAACCAGATAGTAGTTGCGGATAGTCGCAGAGATATGTTGGCCAATTTTTGCTGGTTGGCACTATCTATCGTTATAGCGAAGAACGTTTTTCTTTATCTGCAAGGTTTTTTCATGGCCTTTGTTCAGCAATCGGTAATACGTAGTTTCCGTAATCGCCTATTTGAAAAATACCAGCGTCTGTCGTTGGGCTATTTCCATCGTCGTCAAACTGGACAGATAATCAGCAGGGTTACTAACGACGTGATGGTCCTAAACGACGCTATTGATATTGGATTCAATCGCCTTGTCACTGATTCGGTAATGGTGATAGTGCTATCATCGTTCTTGTTTATCCTTAGTTGGAAACTCACTCTGTTGTCAATGATAGTTATGCCGGTTGTGTTTGGGTTTATCTGGTTTGTCGGGCGAAAGCTGCGCAAGTACTCAGCACGTTCGCAGGAGAAGATGGCCGATGTGAACTCGATTCTGGAAGAGGTTATCAATAATATCCGCATCGTCAAAGCATTCTCTATGGAGCAATTTGAGATTCGGAAATTCTTCCGAGCCACCAGCGAATTCTTCAAGGCTCTTCTGCGCATGACGCGCATTCGGCATCTTGCTTCGCCTATTAACGATACTCTGGCAACTTTAGCGGGTGTCTTTATTCTGCTTTATGCAGGGGTGCGCATCATCGAAGGAACTGGAGAGTTGACGGCTGGTGACTTTATGACATTCGTGGTTGCTATGCTGTCGTTGATTAAACCGGTCAAGTCGCTAAGCCAGGTACATATCAAGGTGCAGGAGGGTATGGCTGCTGCAGAGCGTGTATTTGAAGTGCTGGATGCCGCGGAAGATATTCAGGAGCAGTCGCAACCCCGGATACTTGAAACATTTCAGGATAGCATTTGCTACGAATTGATATCGTTTGCTTATAATAAGAACGAACCGGTGTTGAGCGATATATCGTTTGATGTAAAGTGTGGGGAAGTTGTGGCAATAGTGGGACCGTCGGGAGCAGGGAAATCGACATTGCTGGACTTGCTGCCACGCTTTTATGATCCGGACAAGGGTCGTATTTCTATTGATGACCACGACATTCGTACTATGTCGCTAAGATCACTGCGCGGACTGATGGGTATTGTAACTCAGGAGACATATCTTTTCAATGATACTATCCGCAATAATATTGCATACGGGAGCAATGGGATGGCGACGGACCGAGTTATTGAGGCCGCCACCATGGCCAACGCTCATGAGTTTATCTCAGAGTTCGAGGATGGCTATGATACTTTAGTGGGCAATCGAGGAGTTATGCTCTCGGGGGGGCAGCGTCAACGGATTGCAATTGCACGAGCGTTGCTGAAAGACCCACAGGTGCTGATCTTTGATGAAGCGACATCGGCGCTGGATACCGAATCCGAGCTGCTGGTGCAGGAGGCGATAGATCGTTTGATGACAAACCGGACCGTACTGGTGATTGCTCATCGTCTCTCGACTATTAAGAATGCTGATCGTATTCTGGTAATTGACAAGGGTCATATTGTGGAGTTGGGCAACCATGCGGAGTTGCTCTCGCAGAACGGTCTCTATCGGAAGCTTTACGATATGCAGTTTCGGGAGGAGCAGTGAATATACTCTTTCTGAACTCAATTGAAAAGGCCACCTATGGCGGTATGGAAGAATGGATTTGCCTAACTGCTGGTGGTCTGGTGGCTCGTGGTCATCATGTGACAGTGGCAGGACGTCCCGGGTCAGAGTTCCTGCGCCGGGTTAGTGAAACAGAACCAGGAGTTACTATCCTTCCATTAGCGATCAGTGGTGATTTCAATCCGGCCACAATTACGAAACTGAAGAAATCCCTGACGGAGAACAGTATCGACGTCATCGTTGTGAATTTCAATAAGGACATTCGCCTGGGAGGTCTGGCCGCAAAGCTGGAGAGATATCCGAAAGTTATATGGTCGGTTGGACTCAACATTACTAAAGACAGCCTGATTCATCGTCATCTCACGCCCCG
>QNAG01000339.1 GCA_003641415.1 Candidatus Zixiibacteriota bacterium
CAGAGAGTCAATCTTACCAGTGAATGGAAGCCACATTGTAAACAAGAGATATCGCAATATTCGATTTGCTTATATGCTGGTCAGTAACCATTGCCGGAGTTTGTGTTGCGTGGGGAGTGATGTTAAATTCGTGATGTGAGAATTCCACACAAGACATTAAGTCCTTTGTAATGTAGGAGAGAACCCCTGCTGACCAGTGAAAACCGGAGCCTTCATCAATATTAGTGGACCATGATTCACTTGAACTTGAGTTTTCAGCACCAACTTCAATGTTGCCGTTGTAATGTCCATATCCAGCTCTAAGTCTTAATTCATCGAGCACGCGTAATTCTATTCCGTAGCAAATCGATTGCATGTTATAGCGTAGTAAGGCGGGAGAATAGGGAGTACGCTGATAAAAAAGAAATCCTGCATAATACTTGGTATAATCTCCGTAACAGTACAACCCAAAATTCTTTAATTGATGTCCAGCGCCGATTCGCACATATACTATATCACTTTCATAACCATCCTCTACATCATATCCGTATTGGTCGATTTCATCGACATCACTGGAGATCGTACTATACATTATTGACAGTCCTCCTTCTACATAAACAGAAGAAATATTCTTGGATTGCTGTAACAGATTATCGTAATCAGTAATTAAAGTACTGTCTTCTGCTGTAGCACTATGACTTGGTTCGTCAAACATATTATCGACCAGACGGAATCCGGTAACATCCAGTTTTGCATTGCCAGCAGTTCCAGTAAGATTTGGATTAAGGGCAATAACACTATCGGGTTGGTATGCAGAGATGTTTATGGCAGGCCTCAAATTCAGTTTGCAGAAATTTTCTGACATGTTGTACAAGCCACGCTGATCCGATAAAAATTCATCTGCCGGATGCAGAATTGAATCAATAATAACTGATTTGCAACTGTCTGCTGCTTGCTTCCATACCGGTATTGTTACCTTGGTGGTCATTGTATGGTAAAAGTGCAGATTGCCTATGCTACAAACCATAGAGGTGTCTTTATTATTAAAATAATGTAATATAGAATCTGGAGTTGAAGCAAAAGTCGTAAGACTAAAAGTATCAGAAACAACTGAAGAGGCTGCCATTGCGTAAGTAACAAAGAGGATAAGTAAAACAAAAAGAACAAATTTAAAAGTCATAGCCAGCCCCCGTTCATATCCCAGATAAGCCAGGAATAGGAATCTTGATTTCAAACTGTTACGGGAATTTTCCCAAAATAGTATATTTACTCTAATAAAACCCTGATTCCTGTCTCAAACTGACAATACTACCTGAAACAACCCACCGTCAATGAAATGACCAGTCTACAATCACTCGATGCCCATATAAAGACAAAAGAAAACACCTGCCCCCTGAAGTCGATCCATGAATTATTGCCCAACCTCAATTTCAGGAAACCCGCACAGCCAGAAACTCGTGCTTCCCGGGAGTTCCCGGAACATCGTCTTTCCATGGAATGAAATCCGTACCGGGTTCACACACCATTTCCAGAGGCTTTGGCGGAGGTTTGGGGTTTTCCCGGAGATCATTCCCTGTTCTCCACTCTTGATAACATCTTCGCAAAATTTGAAGAACTCCGCGAGACAGATCCTGATGTATTAGAACATCAGGAGAAGATTAACTCTCTGAGGGCAGAGCTTCTCTTCGCAAAAATCGAATCGAAGAAATAAGAGATTTTATCACAGGTGAGATAGACACGGTTCGTTCATCTATTGTTGAAATACGCATAATCCAAAAGCAAGCGCGAACGGCAAATCTCACGACGCTTATCATCAGCAAAATTGCTGACCACAAATCTTGATGATAATCTTCTGCGGAGTTTATTCTCCGGAATACCTGTATTCATGTGCCCGGCTGATTTACTGGAATTTACCTGAATCTACTGCCGAAACAATTCAAAATGAGATCCTGTTCTTTCAAGTATTAGTTCCGTGGGAGTGGTCTTGTATATCAACAACCAATCTGGAGCAATGTGACACTCTCAATGATGATTGTAGATTCCTGTCAATTTGTGATCTCTTTTCCCAATAGGAAGAGCAATCTCGTTCGCAAGCAGTGAAATGATTTCTTTTAGCTTCTCAGTTTTCTTGCCTTGTTTCTTAATCCTTTTGATATCCTTATGAAATTGTCTGGAAGTAACCAGGTTTAACATTATATCTCTAGACTTTTGTACATATCCTCAATGCTCTTGTGGCGGACAAGGTTTAATCCATCATCAGATTCTTCAAGCACTTTCTGAGTAAGTGCGTTCGGTATCGCCACTTCAAATGGAAGTCCATGTCGCAACTTAACCTGTTTGAAAAAGATATTAATAGCATCCGTTGTAGAAAGTCCCAACTCATGGAAAAGCTGTTCTACTTCTTGTTTCAAATCGGGTTCAATACGTGCTCTTACTGTTGCTGTTTTGCTCATGACTCACCTCCTTGAAAGAACATAGCACAATTGGGCTACATCATCAAGATGAAGAGACAAAGAAATCCGAACAAGAAAACATGAATTGCTTTCTCTTGTGAATGGGCTGTAGCTGAATTTGCCAGTGAGTGAGTAGTTTCGTTTACAATCAGCTAAGCCCAAGCGATATCTTCCTCGAGGACCTGCCAATCCGGGATTAATTGGGAGCGCCGTTTGAACGAAGGGGAGGTTGGGCGGTCTCGAAAAC
>QNAG01000103.1 GCA_003641415.1 Candidatus Zixiibacteriota bacterium
GGGCATTCCATTACTGAATTGTGTCGAATGATCAAAGAAGTCCTCATGGAGAGGACGATGTTGATTGATATCTTGTCGCTTAATGTGAATAAATTGAAGAAAATACGTGACCCTATACATCAACTATCCCTATTTTAACCGGACAGTAGTGCTCTGTAATTACAATTTTACCTCGCCCATCTGGATCATCATACTCATAACATGGATAACGCTTGTCCGGATCACGGATGAGGATATCAAGGCGCGGATTAAACCAATCTACAATAAATCTGCCCCCATCTTGCAGATGATTTTTCACGCATGAGAAAAGAGCTTCATAGCTTTCATGGTCGTGAATATGGGCAATGGCGTTAAAGGGAAACAATATCGTACTGAATCTTTCTTCCAGATCAAAATTCCGACAGTCGGTTTCTATGAATTCAATATTCAATCCTTTCTTCTCTGCTTTAACTCGAGCCTGCTGTAGCATTGGGGGCGAAATATCAAGACCAGTCATTTTCAGCCCAGCCTCAGCAAGAGGGATTGTTATCCGGCCAGTACCACATGCCAGCTCCAGAACAGGACCGCCTATCCTTTTGGCCTGCTTTCTATAGAAAGATATATCCTTTACAAGACCTTCATTTTCAAGATCATAGTAGCGGCCATCACTGTAGATTTCGAAAGAATCATTGGGTTTCATTTGTTTTTCCAATTACCCTTTCACTACCCCTATCGGAGCCATGCGGGCGACTTTACGGGCTTAGTTCCTTTAGGTGTTGCCATCGCTTACCAAGAACATTTTCCGGAACCCCCCGTTTGGCCGCTTCCCTGTAGGCAGCTGCAGTTCTTTGATAGTCGGCTCGTTCCATGAAGTAATCTCCAAGACTCACAAAAATCCCGCCCGGTGCATTCGGTCGAGTGGCTGCCTTTATCAGGTATCGGAAGTACTTCTCGTTTTGTCCTGTCTCATAGTACAGCGATGCAAGACCCACAATCGGCTCTATATTGGTGCTGTCGTATTCAAGGGACTTAAACCATGCTCGCTCTGCTTGATCGTATTCCTTCTTGTAAAAATATGCCGATGCTATGTTATTCCACACTGCTGGATTATATGGAGAAAGACCAATTGACACCTCTAGATGTGATAGAGCACTATCATACTGCCGCAATTGAAGGTAGCATTCGGCCAGATTGTTGTAAGAGTCAAAATGAAAAGGGTCTCTATCAAGAATTTGGTAGTAAGTAGTAATCGCTTCTTTGTATTTCCTCGACTGTTTGAGGGCTGTGGCCGTATGAAGCATCTCAATTTCCGGGTATCTTTCGTTCCATATTGCAGCGACCTCCTCGGCACGAACTGTGTCACCATATGCAAGGTAGTAGTTTTTCAGAATCATTGACACATATCTATTCTTCATTTGATCGAGAGTGATGTAGTTTTTGAAGTGCGCCAGAGATACATCGGGAATTACTTGGCTAACAACCCGAGGACCGAGTACCACAAGATTGAGCGAGATTGCCAGCATTACAATGGCCATTGAAGTTTTCGTACAAAGACCATCAGCAAGCAGAATAAACATAGTCAGTGCGACAAGAGGAACACCGGCAAAAGCAAACAGATCCCAGTCACGTGGCATTCCGAGTTTGGGATCAAAAACAAAAGCTGCCGCGAGTGATGATGCGGTCAGGATCAGCAGGAATACAATTCCACCGCGTTTGTGAACCCTTTTGGGGCGCAAGACAATCAGGGTAACTAGGGCGACAATCGAACCGGGGAATAGGACAATCACAAGATTTAGATAGTCCACGATGTGGTTTATGGAGAACATTGTATAGCCTTCTACCGTAAACTGGTCAGGCACGATTGGGATAATCGCAAAGCGGAAGAAATAATATGTACTGTAGAAATAGTAAAATGTGATGGCGGTAGCAATCAAGGCAACCGCAATTACCACTTTTATCGTTGTCCTATGAGAACATATCCTCGCTCCAAGTTTGCTGTTGTGTAAAAGCAAGTACAGTGCGCTAGGAATGAGAACAACTCCCATGACGTGGAAGAATATGGAAAGTGTCAGGGAGAGAATAATCAACCAACGCGGCAATTCCCCCATGGTTATCAACAAACCCAGCAAGCAATAGATGGCAACCGATGACAGAAACAGCGAGTAGTTCTCTACATAACCGAAGAATAGAAGCATGTAACCACCCGTTGCCAAACCTAGCACGAACAACACTCTTGCCGCCACACCTTCAAAAAGCCGCTTTGATATAGAAGCTACAGTAACCAGAAACACAGCGCCGGAGAATACAGAAAGAACTTGATAGGCGAGCAATGCTCCATCTTTACCGCCTGTTCCAATAGCATCCCGAACCAGCAGATGCGCCAACGACTCGCCATGCTCCCGCATTTGGTGATACGAAGCCATATCCTGTCCGAGCATCGCCAACAGGCCGTAACCATCACCGAGGAAATGGGTTTGTCCTCTAAGCAAAACAAACAAGATTATGCCGGTAAGAACAACTCCAGCCGAGAGCAGCCACCAGCATCTTGATGTCCCAGTGCCGGGCTCCTCTCTGCCGAGCAGATAATCTCTTCTGGCGACTACCCAGATAAAAGCACCGACGGAGATCCCGGCAGCGAACAATATTCCAGCTACCCAGGAAGGATAATAGCCCCACCAGTTTAGTCCCCACACCCTTCCATCGGGCATGAAGGAAACCACTAGGTATAGAACAAGAGTGGCGATATATGCAAGCGCGGCGAAAGCAATTGGCTTTACTGAGTCTTTGGAAAGCGATGTCATCCCTGTTGTCGGTGATCCTCCTAACGTAATTTTAAGATCGCACACTACTCTTGATCAGCCCCCATTATTAGATACAGTTGCAAGTTAGTAGTTCTGTCCTAATTTTGTCAAAGCATTTAGTTTTCTCTTCGGCCAGCCACCCGACCGCATTGCCGTGGAGGGACAAGATTGGTTTCCTTTAACTTCGCTGTAGCGGCGGGCCTTGTGACCGCCGTTGGATTGCTGGGAGACAAGCCCTGGCAACGTGGCGACATTGGTTACCTGGTACAGCGAATCATCGGCTTTTATCGCTTCGATCATTTTTTCATCGCAATACACCAATCCCGGCACGTTCATGTGCAGACTATGCTGTTTAAGAACATTACTCTCAAACGTCTTAGGAATGTGATAACGATACTCTTCGGCCTTTTCAACCGGCCCCTGTCAACTCATTGTTTTTTATTTCCTTCTGAATCTCGTTCGTTAAAAGATAAGCCCCTCGACCTCAAACATCAAACAGCACCTGCACATAAGCAGGCATTTCCCCAACTTTGTCAGCTATCTCAATCATGTGGTATGAGGCCGCCTTAACGTGTAATCCAGACTCATGACGGGTTTCAACGAAGTGTTCACCTCGCCCGATCGCTGACAGTTGGGTACTGCTGTGAAACGTTACGGTGAATTCCCTGAAGATCATTTGGTCAACCTCGTGAATAAGTATCAGCTTTGAGAGAAACGCCACCAGCAACCCCTCACGATCGGGAGATTCGATCTCTATCGTAATTTCATCCGTCAACTTGATAGCGGACCTATCGGTTATCAGCGCAAACATCGCCTCGCCAGCTGCGGCAAATGCTTCTTCGAGGTTGTCACCATACGCTCTGACAATGACATCCGCGGTATGTTCAAGAAACTCAAAGCGCTTCAAAATTATATGCCTGTCATCGCTGTGTAGTCCAGCATTCCGAGTGAATTACGTTACTATTTCCTTTTAGGTTGCTTGGTTGTTATTATTGTAGAAATCTAATGACGAAAAATGAAAATGCAACAACTTCAAATGGTTATAATAACTACTGAACGAAATGAGGATACATGAGAATTGAAGAAATCACAAACACCAGTGACATTGATAAATTACTTTCAATTGTTGAAACATACTCGAAAACTACTGAGGAGTTGAATTTATCCAAAAAACAATTTCTTAAGGAATTAGGTGAAGCTGGCAACAATCGTCACATTTTTATAGGCTTTAAGGATGATGTTGTCGTTGCAATGATACAAATCATATTAAATAATGCAGATAATGATCCTAATTTAGCTAATGGCAAAGACATTGCACATCTTCATAATTTACAAGTTAGAAACGAGCTTCAGGGGAATGGTTTTGGAAAACAAATGATAGCATTTGCTGAAGACAAGGCAAGGCAGATGGGAAAGAAAGTTCTCACTTTGGGTGTTGATGATTTCAACGAACGAGCCATTGATCTCTATAAAAAACTCGGTTATGAGATTTTCAAGGAAAGTCTAGGCCGTTTTCCCGGGGAGAGATGTTTTGATATGAAAAAAGCTTTGTGAATATAATATAACAATATTTTTTCTCCGAACGAAATCTTCACTACTGAAAGGTTCCTTAACTGGGGAAGAATTTCGTTAAAACTTACTTGACATTAAAGTATTACAATGTAATAATTATTTATATGACTTGTCGATTAACAGAAAAACTAATTGCCGGGATTATTTGTTTACCGTTTTCGGCGATGATATAAACCCGTTAACTGCTAAGGAATGTCATTAATGAAACGAAAGTCGGAGATTGTAACTTTCAAAGTTGATAAATCGTTGCTGGAGGCGCTGAAAGGGATACCTAACCGTTCCAATTTCATCCGTTCGGCTTTGTTAGCGGCGCTTGAGAACACCTGTCCCCTTTGCATGGGTACCGGTATTCTTACTCCAGGGCAGCGCAATCACTGGGAACATTTTACGCAGGACCACGCTATTGAAGAATGCAACGAATGTCACGAGATGAGACTTGTATGCTCACGTGATGTCAACTCTCGCAAAGGGCTTGGAGAATGCTAAATTGAACCCTGTTTATTTTAGTAGATTGCTGTCGCAATATCAGCATGGAAGAAGCTCTTATCTGGCAGCGCTCGTAGCGATTGGTGTAAGTCTCCTGCTATGTGTTACTGTGACGACCTGTAATTTTCAAAAATCTCCTCCCCCTAGTGTGTTTGTCAGTATTCCTCCGCAAGCTTTTTTCGTTGAACAGATAGCCGGCTCGCTGGTCGAAGTTAATGTTCTTGTAGGATCTGGGCAATCGCCGGCGACCTACGATCCCACACCTCAACAGATGGCTCGTCTGGCGGATGCCAGCTTCCTGTTCACGGTTGGTGTTCCCTTTGAGCAACGCCTGCTTGAAAAGATAAGGTCCGGTTTCAAAGACCTTAAGGTTATCAATACTAGCCAGGGGATCAAATTACACTCGATTAGTCATAATCATCATGACCTTGAAAGCGCTGCTCCAAGTGATCCCCATATCTGGCTCGATCCTTCCCTTGTGAAAATTCAGTCCGAAACTATCTGCAAGGCTTTGTGTCGGCTGCTGCCGGAGCAGCAAGAGAAATTTGAGAATAATCTCGCGATATTTCACCAGCGTCTTGATTCAATTGCCGTTGTTGTCAGTGAAAAGCTTGCGGCTCTTGAGCAACGGACAATTTATGTATTTCATCCATCGTATGGATATTTTTGCGATGCGTTTGATTTGAAACAGGTGGCTATTGAAAAGGATGGAAAGGAGCCGTCAGCGCGACAGCTGGCCTTGATAGTAGAGCACTGTCATAAGGATTCGATAAATGTTATTTTTGTCCAACCCCAGTTCTCGCACAAGATGGCTGAGACAATTGCCAAAGCAATAGGGGGAAATGTTGTCCCACTTGACCCTCTATCCCGGGACTATCTCAATAACTTGACAGATATGGCAGCAAAAATATCGGCGGCACTTGGTGGGCAAGAGGTCAAAACGATCAGAACAAAAACACAATCGGACAAAATGTAAACAGCGAAAGATAAAATTCAAACAATGGTAAACGAGCTAGTTCTTAATATCAACAGGGTGTCATTTTCATACAACAGTGAGGTAATCTTTGACAATATCAATCTCACTGTTCATGAGCGGGAATTTGTCTGGATTGTCGGACCCAACGGCGGTGGTAAAACTACTCTGATGAAAATCATTCTGGGGCTTCTAACCCCCTCCGGCGGTTCAGTTGAGATATTCGGCACCTCACCTTTGAAGGCTCGTTCTCGTATTGGTTACATGCCACAGCATGCTTACCTGGACCAACGTTTCCCAATTACCGTACTTGAAATAATATTAATGGGACAACTGAAAAAAGGTATAAAGGCGGGGCTATTTTCCTCCAGGGACCGTCGAGCTGCGTTTGAAACGCTGGAGTTGATTGGAATGTCAGATTTGTCAGGGCGTCCTTTCGGCGAACTTTCAGGGGGGCAGCAGCGACGACTATTGATAGGGCGGGCGTTGGTAGCCAAACCTGACATGTTGCTCCTTGATGAACCAATGGCCAACCTGGACCGGCGGATAGAAAAAGAACTGTATGACTTGCTCAGGCGTTTGAATCAGAACTTGACGATAATCATGATTTCCCACGATCCTGCGTTTGTCTCTGAATTTGTCGAACAGGTGGTATGCGTAAATCGCAAAGTGGTGATTCATCCTACTGCAATCATGGAAAGAGAGTTTATCGGTGAACTGTATGGTTCTGGAATGCGAGTAGTTCGACATGACCAACACCACCACGATGACGACAAAACACAGGGGAATAGATAAACTATGACAGAATTCTTCCACGCTATTGTTAACTATTCCTTTATGATGCATGCATTGCTTGCAAGTCTTTTAGCCAGCATAGCCTGTGGTGTTGTCGGGACGTATGTTGTTTCACGGCGGATAACCTATCTTGCAGGCGGTTTGGCTCATAGTGTACTCGGTGGAATGGGAATCGCTCACTACCTTAACATAGTCCATGGCTGGACTTGGCTGCATCCGCTCCATGGCGCCGTCTTTGCTGCATTGCTGGCGGCAATAATCATTGGCCTTGTCAGTCTCCATAGCAAGGAACGTGAAGATACAGCTATTGGGGCTGTCTGGGCGATTGGGATGGCTTTGGGAATTGTGTTTATTTCTCAAACTCCAGGGTACAGCCAGGATCTCATGAGTTATCTTTTCGGCAACATTCTTATGGTCGGATCCGGTGATTTGGTTTTAATGGCGACCCTTGATGCTCTGATATTGCTGACAGTAACTCTCTTCTTCAAGCAATTTCAGGCAGTTTGTTTTGACCAGGAGTTCGCCCGCATCAGAGGTGTTAATGTAGATTTGTTCTATCTACTATTGCTCGTCTTGACTGCATTAACAGTTGTAATTCTTACAACAGTAGTAGGTATCGTTATGGTGATTGCCTTGCTCGCTTTGCCTGCAGCCGTTGCTATGCGTTTTACCCGAACGATATTTCAGACTATGCTGCTGGGGGTTCTGCTGAGTGCGTTGTTCTCAACAATCGGACTGGGTTTGAGCTATGCTCCAGACTTACCTGCAGGCGCTACGATAATTCTTGTTGCAGGGACGGTCTATGTGCTGATAGCGCTCGGCAACCGTATTCTGAACAAATTGCGACACTAAATGATGTCGGGCGCTTTACTTTTTTAAGAAGTACATTTTGATTTGCCGGGGCTACTCTAACAGCTTCTTGACTTCCTCGAGGAACTCCGCCGTGTCCTGGAACTTGCGATAGACTGAGGCAAAACGTACATAGGCAATATCGTCCACATTCCGCAGTTTGGACATTACCATCTCGCCGACATTCTGACTGCTGACTTCGTTGCGACCGCGGTTGCTTATTTCTGCCTCGATTTCATCGACCATAGATTTTATTTGTTCACTTGATACCGGGAGTTTGTTGCAGGCTAGTTTTATTCCCTGTTCGATCTTGCTGCGATTGAATGGCTCGCGACGACCATCGGATTTAAGCACCGTCACCTGGCGGTGTTCGACATATTCGTAAGTCGTAAAACGGTGTTTGCACCGAAGGCATTCACGCCGACGCCGGACCGCGCTACCGTCCTGTGATGGTCGACTGTCGACGACCTTATCTTCCTCATGTCCACACTTGGGGCATTTCATAGTAGATTGTAAGCTCCCATAGGAACAAACAGCAGCCGCGCCTACGGCGCCTCCATCTCCATCTTGATCCAGGCAATGTAATCGGAGTTGCCCTCGGACAGTGGCACCGCGATTATCTCCGGCAGATCATAAGGATGGTTATCAATCACCCAAGTCCGAAGATCCTCGAACTTATCACTGGTCGTCTTGACAAACAGCAAGGCCTCTTCATCGTGCTCGACCCGGTCGTCCCACCGGTAGTAGGATTCAATCCTGGGAATGATATTAACACATGCGGCCAGGCGGTTTTCCACCAGCCCCCGCGCAATCCGTTTCACCTCGTCACGAGGCAGAGAAATGAAGACGATACGAATCTTCTCAATCATTTGTTCACCTCCCGCCCAAGTCTCTTTTCGACCGAGGCTATCTTGCCCGTGAGTCGTCCACGCGCTGCCTTGCGATCATCAATGGTTATACAGATATAGATGCGGTCGTGCCCGCGCCGACGCAACGCTTTCCGCGCCTTGTTGAGCACGTCCATCACGCGTGTCCATTCGCCTTCGATGATAGTGGACATGGCGGTCAGCTTATACGGTAGACCACTTCGGTCAATGATGTCTATCACTTTGGAGACGTCTTCCGAGACCGACTCTTTTCCCTTACTGGTCGGAAACATGGTTACTTGAAAGAGCATGGCTCCTCCCTTCAATCGACATCATAATCCAATGGAAACTTCTTGCACAACGCCGCGACTTCCTCGGCAATCTCCGCCAGGACTTCATCTTTGCGTCGGCTCTTGATGCCTCGATCAATAAGATCGGCAATTATCTTCATTTCGTCCGGTCCCATGCCACGCGTAGTGATAGCCGGAGTGCCAATACGGATACCGGAGGTGACAAACGGTTTTTCCGGATCGAACGGGACAGTGTTCTTGTTGACCGTGATACCGGCTTTGTCGAGCGCTTTTTCCACTTTCTTGCCGGTTACCTTGGGTACATCGATAAACGACAGCAGCATCAGGTGCGTATCAGTTCCACCTGCAACGAGCTTGTGTCCCTTTTCAGCCAGCGCTTCCGCCAATGTTTTGGCGTTGTCGATGACACGTTTCTGATACACTTTGAACTCGTCGGTCATGGCTTCCTTGAATGCAACCGCTTTGGCGGCGATGATGTGCATCAACGGACCGCCTTGAATGCCGGGCATGACGGTGCGGTCAAGATCGGCGGCGTACTGTTCCTTGCACATCACCACTCCGCCGCGCGGACCGCGCAGAGTCTTGTGGGTAGTGGAAGTCCCGAAATCGGCGTACGGTAC
>QNAG01000340.1 GCA_003641415.1 Candidatus Zixiibacteriota bacterium
GCACAGTGGTAGAGTTCGTGTTGAAGTTGTCGAAAAGCAGTCAGCACATTGGTGGCACTACCACCAAAAGCTCTGGAAGCATCGCGGGTTGTTCCTAAACCGGAGAGTTCAATTAGGCCGGGAATGCGATCTCTGGCAAGTTCTGAAACGCCAGTTTCTTCATAACGATTCAAAACAAAATGGAGAAAATCCCTTGCTGGCTGCTGCTCAAATTGATCGAAAAAGCTACTATTTGACCGTGTCGTATTGGCACGAACTCTTCTGGTCTCCATCGGATGTTCAAAAGCAAGAAATGCCAGTAAATCGAACAGGTCACAAGCTTCTGCTGCAAACATTCGTCGCAAAGTCGCTAATTGTTCAGCATCAAAACCAGATTGTGCTATTTTTTGAATAAGGGCTTCACGCTGATCGGGATCTGACCAAGTTTCACGTAACTCTTGTACCGAAGAAAAAAGTCCCGGCAACTTGAACATCAACCGTTCAACAAATTGTTGTGCGGTCAGAGGCCGACCAGTTTCGTCAATATAACGGATTTCGACATCAATAATCTTCAACTCACGTGAATTACTGAGTTTGACGGTTAATGTTTCTTTTGGTTTGGTAGTATCTCCGCCTTCAGTTGTGCCTGTGCCATTATCTCCATCTTCCGGTTTACCGTAGGGCGGTGGCGGTGGCTCACCCACGTGCCCGTCGTCGGTTACAGGATCTCCATCCCATTCTGCATCATAAAACTTATTGGTCGCACCACGAAAATCGACAATGGTGAAGTAGTCCTTGCCATCAAATACTCGTGTTCCCCGTCCGATGATCTGCTTGAATTCAACCATCGAACCAATAGCACGATCCAGTACAATATTACGTACGTTACGAGCATCAACACCGGTGGTCAGCATCTGTGATGAAGTAAGAATGGTGGGAATATCCCGATCATTATCCTGAAAACGTTCGAGCAAATCACGCCCGACTTTTCCTTCATCACTGGTAACGCGAACGCAGTAGTAGGGATCGGCAACAGTTTTGTGCTTGTTGATCATATCCCGCATAGTCAAAGCATGAGGCTGATTGGTACAGAAAATAATAGTTTTTTCCAGAGGATTGATATTATCCAGAATCGCTTTGGCAACCAGCTCAGTCCGTTTATCGGCAACAATTTTTTTGTCGAAATCGTTGGTTTCGTAAACATCCTGATTCGATTCGCCTTTGATGATCTGATCTTCACTGGTCAGTATCAGCTCATCAAGATTAGTACGGATACGCTTTACCCGGTAAGGGGTCAGAAAACCATCGTTGATGCCATCCTTCAGGGAGTATTCATAAACAGGTTTTCCGAAATAGTTGTAGGTGTCGATATTATCGGTGCGTTTGGGAGTAGCTGTTAGACCAACATGTACCGCTGGTGAAAAATGTTCCAGAATTGCTCGCCATGAACCTTCATTATTTGCTGCACCCCGGTGACATTCGTCGATGATAATCAGATCAAAAAAATCTTCTGGATATTCTTTGTAGTAACCACCAATATTTTCACGCTCAGCAATTGCCTGATAGATGGCAAAGAAAATATGGGCATTGGTTGGCACAATACCGTTCCGATTTCTGATCTCCGTACCGTCAATTTTTATAAGATCGTTCTCGTAAGGGTTAAAGGTATTGATTGCTTGATCCGCAAGGATATTGCGGTCGGCCAAAAATAAAATACGTGGGCGACGTGAACCAGACTGCTGACGATTCCAACGTGCCTGAAACAGTTTATGGACAATTTGAAAAGCGATAAAAGTTTTACCCGTACCAGTTGCTAAGGTCAGTAAAACTCGATCTTTGCCGCTGCCGATTGCATCAGTCGCCGCATGTACTGCAAGTTCCTGGTAGTAGCGAGGTTGCATTCCTGCTTCAAGGTAAAAAGGGATGTTACGCAGTTCTCTGCCGAGATCATTGGTTTTTCCTGCGTAGCGAGCTAACAGCTCATCGGAGCTTGGGTAGTTATCGACATAATCACCCTTACCGGTTTCAAGATCGAACTCATAAATTTTTTCGCCATTGGTGGAATAAAGAAATCGAACACTCAGCTTCTCTGCATAATTAATGGCTTGCTGAAGCCCTTGGGTAGGATGAGACGACTGTTTTTTTGCTTCAATTATCGCAAGATGTTGGTTGTTTTTGTACAGAAGGTAATCGACAAAACAGCGGCTGCCACGTTGATTTCCAGCAAGTTTTCGACCATCGGTAAAATAGTATTCGCGGATTATCTGGTTACTATTCCAACCGGCTGAAACAAGTGCAGGATCGATAAAGTTGGCACGGGTATCAGCTTCACTCGGATCTGTATTGCTCGCTGATTTCATTAACGGTTTTTCCCTCCGCACCCTAGATATTCATACCTGTACCCAGCTTAAAAACATTATAATTTTCTGTAATGTACAGTAAAATCAGCAATTAATCCAATGTGTAATCGGAGAACAACAATCCCACCTTTCCAGAACTCTAGCCCAGCTAAGGTTGCTGCTTCAAATACAATTACAGCGCTAGACAGCGCAACCATTTTTCCCCGGATCTATTGCCCGGTAAATTTTGTGCCTTTTATATTTGACAGCCCCGTACTGCAGGCGTATACAAAATGATATATACTTTTCCATATCTAATTTGCACATCCTATCTGCAAGGAGGTCAAGATGAA
>QNAG01000341.1 GCA_003641415.1 Candidatus Zixiibacteriota bacterium
ACTTCGCTTAATTTTGTTCCCAGCGGTACTTCAACCAACCCGGTATTTCTGATTTTCCCTACAAGTGAGAATATCTTGGTGCCGGTATTACCGGGAATGCCTATTTTGGCGTACTCCTTGCCACCATTATTGATTATCACAGGGATATTGGCCAGGGTCTCAACATTATTAATGCAGGTAGGATTGCCGTCTATCCCTTTTTCAATAGGATACGGTGGCCTCTGTTGGGGCTCACCCATATATCCTTCGATTGATTTAATCAAGGCAGTCTCTTCGCCGCATACAAAAGCGCCGGCGCCGCGAATAATTTCAATATCGAAATCAATGCCGGTTCCAAGAACATTTTTCCCGAGAAGACCAAATTCTCGCACTTGCCTAAGGGCTATAAGAGCATGCTTAATGGCTAAAGGGTACTCGCTACGGACATAAATGTATCCTTGCGTGGCGCCAATAGCAATTCCTGCAATTGCCATACCTTCAATGATGGCGTGGGGGTTGCCTTCAAGAAGACTGCGATCCATGTATGCCCCCGGGTCTCCTTCGTCAGCATTACAGACAATGTACTTTTGCTGATTTTCCTTGCCTGCTGCTCTGGCAAATTCCCACTTTTTCCCCGTTGGAAAACCTGCCCCGCCGCGCCCTCTCAGACCAGATTCTTTGACTTCGTTTATTATCCAATCTGGTTTCAGATCAACCAGCACTTTCTCGATAGCGGCATACCCGCCCTGTTCCACATAGTCTAAGATGCGGATGGGGTCGACTTTTTCGTTATTAGTCAAAATAGTTCGGGTCTGCTTTTTGAAAAACACTATGTCATTCAGGTTATGATAGTATTTCTCTTTATGCGGATCACGATATAGCAAACTCTCAACATATTCGCCATTAACAGTAGCTTCAATTATTTGTGGAAGATTCTCAATATTCAATTTGGGATATATATGCCGGCCCGGTTCGGTGACAACATATGGGTTCATCTCACAGAAACCATGATCGCCGGTTATCTTCAGGGCCAGTTTCCCTTGTAGAGAATGATCTATGATGTACCGCTTTATAATCCTAATTATATCATTGACTCCGCTGGCTTGACCTCCGGTGCCAGCGGACACCACTATAGTTGGCTTGCTACCCTTAACATTTTTTTCACTTAGTATTCGGCTACGAAAACCAACGAGATCTTCAACCGATGTTAACCTTTTCATTTCAATACTTCTCCTCGAAGCAAAGCGCTACCGACAGGTTAGTCGACTGGTGTTCCACCCAGGTCAAGGATGTGACCTTTACATCCACGACGGGAGCAGAGTTGTACAATCCCGCCACCACGGACAATCATTGGCACCATAGGCGCCCCACACTCGCTGCAACTGCCGCCACCGATAAGTTCGGCATGGCAGTGTGGACAGAAAAAGTTGAGGATTGTATCCTTGGGAATTTCTTCAAAAGACTGGACATTAGGGCTACCCCATAGACTGGAGATCCTCAACCAACCGTGTTTTTGGCCAAATGATATTGTCACTGACACAGATGGATGGCCATCAATCTTGTGTTCGGCATCCATAAGGCTGTGATTGCATTGGGCACAACTGACATCAACCGGGAATACCCTCTTGTCAGTCTCGATTTCGATCCGGTCTAGTCCAGAGCGGGTTTCTGCTATGATATCCACGACTTGAGAAACGTTAACCTTGGAAAAATAATGGCCATCCACCACCACAACCGGACCTTGTGCGCACGCTCCAAGGCAATTCACTGCTTCCAATGTAAATTCGTTGTCGGCAGTTGTACCCCCAGCGCGAATGCCCAATTGATTCTCTAATTCACTAGCTACAGCAGGACCGCCTCGCACGTGACAAGCAGTCCCCAAACATACTGATATTAGGTGTTTTCCCCTTGGTTTGAGACTAAACGCCTTGTAGAAAGTTGCCATGCCATAGATATCCACCAGAGAGCGTCCTGTCTTCTCCGATACACTTCTCAGACTATCCTCAGGGAGATAACTATACTTGGTCTGGATCTCATGCAGAATGGAGAGCAATTCCCCTTTTTGCCCTTTGTGTTTTTCTATTATAGAAGTGATCTCGTCAGAATTCATCCTTCCCTTCCTACAAACTATTTATCGCTGTCAGATAGAAAACAGCCATATATTGATTTATTGATTTTAATTTCAATACTTTACCCCACCACGATATAAACCCTGATTTTCAGAGATCAAAACCCAAAGAGTTGTCTTCACAATAAACATCCTCACTTACAGGATGGTAGACATCAAGCGAGCTTGAAAAAAAACTTTGCTAATATAGTCGTTTCGCTTAGTAAGTAAAGCGTTTTCCGGAAGGTTGAAGGATTTTTTTCGTCGCCCGTTATACGCTCTAAAGCTGTATTAAGAAGACTCATTTGCACAATTTAGGGCTTTTATTATAACAGCAGTGCTGAAACTTTTGTACGTCCAGCGCATGGTTGTATCACTCCTTCGGGTTTGTTGAAAAAGTATCCTAAGTGCATGTTTGTTGAGAGTGCGGTTTTGAGAACGGGCGACGTAAAGCCGCCCTCTGCTATGATAATGGAAGTCAAGAGTTAATCATGGGCTATCCGTGTTCTTGTATTATTCTTCTATCTTTTGAGCCTTCCAAAGGTCTTCACAACCTGCTATTCGTGGTTTTCCCACAGTTTAC
>QNAG01000342.1 GCA_003641415.1 Candidatus Zixiibacteriota bacterium
ATCAGGTTTTTATCTTTGAGCAACGCCAGATGGAAATCAAAAATAGCAGCAGTTTCATTCCCCAGTTGTTTAGCAGTTGTGCTCCGCAGTTCATTGAGTTCCTGTGTTGATTGTGATAATGCCTTTTCAAAACGTTTTAGTTCATCATCAACGCGATCAGGGCTGATGTGACGTTCAGGAATATGGTACTCCTCTGCGTCGAGGACGACTGCAGGACGAATTACCACTCCTGGTGAAACTGCTATGCCTTTTTTAATCTCCATTTTTATCGGTTTTATTCAGTCTCTCTGCTTGATGTTTATGCTTTATCCATCCTTCTGATCATTTTCCCCGAACCCTGATTCAACCAGTGCTGCCAGTTCCTCAACGGCTTTGTCGGCATCGGGTCCGGTTGCTCGAATCTTCAAAGACGTACCCTTTGTAGCATTTAGCGTAAGCATGGACGTAACACTTTTGCCGTCCGCCACAATGTTATCTTTTATTACCTCAATGTTCGACTCGTATTTACTCGCTAATTGTACGAACCTCGTAGCAGGTCGAGCGTGAAGTCCATGTTTGTTTGGTATTGTCACTTCTACTTCTCTCGTATTCAATTTTACATACATCCTTATAAAAATACTCAATAAAGCCGTTTTCAAAAATCTGTAAGAGGTTTCATCCTGGATAATCTACCTATAATCTATCTAACGCGTCTGGCTCGCTGAGGTTCTTATCTCAGTTCATCTGCCTCTGATATGAGTTCGGCTATCTTTTCAACGGTGTCACTTTGTAGTAGGAATTTTCGGAAAATATCCTGCTGAACGTAATCAAAGATGGTTTCCATTGCCTGAAGGTGCTCATCAGGATTGTCTGTACACGATAGCAGGAGGATAATTATATAAACGGGTTTGGAATCGAGCGAGCCGAAGTCGATACCTCTGCTGGAGCGTCCTATTGTTCCTACGGGGTGTTTAATCGATTTAAGTTTGGCGTGGGGCAATGCAACTCCCTTGCCTATCCCGGTAGTGGCTTGGTTTTCTCGACTAATCACTGCCATTGTTGCCTCTTTTACCGTGCGCTTGGGGATGGCGTTAGCTTGGGCAAGTGATTTGATTAATTGCTCAATGGCTTCATCACGCGTAGCCGAACCCAGCTCGGGAATAATAGCCTCGGTCACTATAATGTCAGACAATTTCATCTTTTACTCCTACTTCTTGATCTATCCATATTTTGCATTTCCTATTTCGAGAAAAGAAATTATTCCATTTATACCATGTTTTTACAAGGTTTGAAGATTTTTGCTCGATTTGAAGAGCAAAGATTATTTTTCGCATCTATATTGTATTTATGATTTGTAAATGTTGCGAGTGTGTCGATCCTTTATGTGGTCTTTGTGTCGTCGAAGCTGCTCAGCGAGTTTATGGACACACTGATCAAGGCAAGCATACATATCGTGCCCTGCGGTTTTTGCAACGAAGGTTTTCTTATGCCGGCCAGTAACGATGATTTCCACAAGTTCCTGGCCGGAATCTTTATCGTAGGTTACTTCCACTGATTGGATACCATCATAAAAGCGGGGTAATGATTGAACCTTTTCAATGGCATAGTTTTTCATAGCATCGGTCAGTTCCATATGCCTTGCTGATACTGATACGTTCATAGTAACGGCTCCTTGAATTTTTCATTCTTTTCTTTATGAGTCATCTTTCTCTTTGTTTTGAACCTCGTTGGTATTATCAGTAGCAGTTCCCTTTGGCTTAGCTAAAGTCTTGGAGTCAGTACGGGCGAAAAGTTTTTCCTGCATCTTTTGAGGCGATGAGGTAAGTACACCCGCGCTAATGGTGAACCGAAGAGCCTCTTCAATCGTCAATGCCAAATCAACGACCTCGTCTCGACGAACAATTATTGGGTATCCCGTAACCGGGCTTGGTGAAGATGGTACAAATACGGTCAGAAGGTCTATACCAAGTTTCTTCCGAAGTGCTTCTATTCCGTTGCCTGTAACTAAACCCAGCGACCAGATTCCCTTTCGAGGATACTCTACCGCTACCACCCGTGAAAACTCTACCCTATCTTCGTTCAACAGGAAGTCGGTGACTTGTTTTGCCCCGGGATAAATCCGCTTGATGACAGGTGTTTTACTGAGGGTTTGATCAATGACAGCCCAGACGTTTCTACCGATGAAACTTGCAACGAACCGACCGAAGATATACACAGCTACGAATGCTAATACAAAGCCGATCCAGCCAAGATGATAAGTTTGCCAA
Organism: Candidatus Zixiibacteriota bacterium; assembly: GCA_003641415.1. Taxonomy (GTDB): domain Bacteria; phylum Zixibacteria; class MSB-5A5; order GN15; family FEB-12; genus B120-G9. The sequence continues at coordinate 2,247 of QNAG01000342.1, forward strand.
AATGCTTTAATCTTGTCCCACTGTGCGTCAGGACCTTTCCAATGCAGGGGAATGTGATTTATCAGGCAATAATATTGTACCAGACACCACTGTACCGCTCTGTTGATGTATGTTCCTATATATTTCTGAATTAAGGTGAATATCCAGACGATTACAATGATTGTCAGGATGGTCGGAAGTACTGCTGCTAAACCACGAATGAAGAAACGTCTAAAATCGTTTCTGAAATTACCCCGCACAGCCAGCTCCTGTTGTGAAAGTACAGTATAGCCTTATCCGTGTCGGTTTGCCTGGCGGTTTCATAATGGTAAGGCTGCTGATTACACCTTGCATCTGTATATGCCACTTTACAATTGAGATGTTTTCTCGTCAAGCCCCGTGAGAGGTTGAAGTAAGAGGATTTTCTAAAGCATGCTTGACGAG
>QNAG01000343.1 GCA_003641415.1 Candidatus Zixiibacteriota bacterium
AGCCCCTTCACCGCAACGACCCCGCCTCGCGAGAGCATGTGCTTCGCCCGTGCAATCACCTCCTGGTAGTTCCTTCCGGCGGAAGAAACCTGCAGGCCACCGGACGCATCTGGCCTGAGCACCGATGCGACAGCGGAACCGGCTTCCACGAAGAACAGATGCGGGCCACAGGAGGGACAGCTCAGTGGCTCTGCATGAAAGCGCCTGTCAGAAGGATCCCGGTACTGGGAGGCGCAGTACTCGCAGAGGGGAAAGCACGCCATTGACGTCCGTTCCCGGTCGTACGGCAAGTAGCGGACAATCGAGAAGCGCGGTCCACAGTTCGAACAAGTGATGAAAGGATACCGGAAGCGCGGGTCTTCCGGATCCTCCAGTTCCCGGCGACAGTCCGGGCAGAGTGCCGTATCGGGTGGCAGGCTTCCTCGAGCACTGGTTCCAACACGCGACTCAAGAACCTCGAAATCCCATGAGCCCGACGGCTCCATCTCCTCGAAGCGGACCGACTCGATGCTTGCAATGGCGGGGAGCACTCCCGGCAGGCGAGCAAGAAACTCTTCGACCGCCTCCGTATTGCCTTCGATCTCCACAACCGCCCCCGAGGGATCGTTCCAGACGGCCCCGCCCAGCTCCAGGTCCCTGGCCAGCCTGTATGCGGCAGGCCTGAACCCAACGCCTTGCACGCGTCCGGCAAAGAAGACACGGAGTCGTCTCCGCTTCGCATGGGTCGTCCCACCAATCTGCTTCCCCTCGGAGTACATCGCTAAGCTGAACCCACTCGGGCCTGTGCCCTCTTAGACGCCATGCGCTGCTCGAGGAACGCAGTCCACTCCCCGATCCCCGGCTCTCCAAGGGCGGAAGTGACCATGAACTCCACGTCGGGGTTGAGCGTCTTTGCTTCCTCACGCACCTTGCCAAGATCGAAGTGCACGTGGGCGAGAAGATCTGCCTTTGTTATCACGGCAGCCGCCGCGCGTGAGAAGATGGCCGGGTATTTGAACGGCTTATCGTCGCCCTCCGTCACGGAAAGAAGTGCGACCTTGAAGTCCTCGCCGAGGTCGTAGGATGTCGGGCAGATCAGATTGCCAACATTCTCTATGAAGAGAAGATCCACATCCTCGAAGTGCGCCTCAGCGAGGGCCTCGCTCACTAGCCTTGCGTCAAGGTGACAGCCACCCCCCGTTAGGATCTGATAGGCCGGCATGCCAGCGGCCTTCAAGCGTTCGGCGTCCCGCTCGGTGGCTACATCACCGACCACACACGCCATCCTAAGGCGAGGCGTAAGCGCCTTGGCGGTAGCCTCCAGCAACGTCGTCTTCCCGGATCCTGGAGAGGAGACAAGATTGACGACAAGTGTTTTCGTCCTAGAGAAGCGCTCGCGGATCTGGTGTGCAAGCCTGTCGTTCTCGGCCAGGATCTTGCTCTTCACATCGACCGTCTTGCCCATGATCAACCCCCTTCCTCGATCGTGAGGTCGATGATGTCCAGCTCTCGGCCCCCCTCGATACTCATCAACCCGCCGCACTGCGGACAGACACTCAGCCACGCACCTCGCGCCGTGTGGTTCCCTCCGGTGCGGTGACCGCAGTTGGTACACACTTGAACCGCGGGACGCCACTCTATGACCAATTCAGCCGACTCGTCCGGACCACCAGCAACGACACCCCTCCAGGCAAACTCCAGCAGATCAGGCTCGACGGCCGAGAGCTCACCAACTGCTACTCTCACCCTTGCAAGCCTTCCGCCGCCGTTGGCCTCGACCGACTGCCGGCATACGCGGTATATCTCTTCGGCGATCCCCACTTCGTGCATAGCTGGCCTATCTCCGGATGCAGGAAGCCCTTGGCGCTACACGGCTCACCTCTCGCCGCCACTGCGAGTGACCTCCTCCAGCACAAGCTCGATCACCCTCGGTATTGTGCGTTCCACCGTTTCAGTAAGAGACATCCCCATCTGTAAGCTCTCGGGCTCCACACAGACAAAAGTAGTCTCCGGAACCTCACCCAGAAGGGAGGCCAGGCTCAGGACTTCCAGCATCCCGACCTGGTGAGCCGAGTCCAGCTTCCCCAGTCTCGCGGCGGGGGCATCCTTGAGGTCGAAGCGGTGGATCGAGCCAGGTTCTCCACCCCTGCGGATAGCATCGATAATGACAAGCCGCTTCGCGCCCAGGACGACGTCTATCAGGTGGAAACCGTCAGTGCCACCTTCGACTACTTCTACATCCTCCGGAAGGTCCATCTTCTCCATCTGCCTGGCCACATGAACCCCAAAGCCCTCGTCGCTCATGAGAAGGTTGCCAACACCGAGCACTACCCGCCGCCGTTTGTGAATCTCTGTAGAACCTTCCTTACACATCGCTCATCCAGCTACCACCCGCCTCTTCTGACGCGGACCCTTGTCCAATGCAAAGGCGCTCCCTTTGCCGCCAAGGCCGCGGGAGCGCCAAGGAAGTCTAGGGTACAGAGGCCGTGCCGCGCAGGCCCTGGCCGGTACCCTGTTGTCCTCCTATTCGAGCATCTGCCCAAGATGTGACCGCTGAACCGTGCTACTCCACGACAAAACGCCTCAGTTCGTTCGTCTGCGGGTCGATGATGTGGATTGCGCACGCCAGACACGGGTCGAACGAGCGTATGATCCTCACCGCGTTGATTGGGTTCTTCGGATCCGG
>QNAG01000344.1 GCA_003641415.1 Candidatus Zixiibacteriota bacterium
AGGATAAAGATTTGACCCCATTGATTGCATTGATTGACTCATTGACTATTCCGGGGGGCTGGAGCCGTCTTTCAAAAGAAAAATAATAACCGGGGCCTAAGGCTACATTTCAAGGCATACATGAGCCCGTATAAGTTCCGTTATCATAGGTTTTACAGGATATCAATTGTCTGTCCAAAGCATACTCTTTTTCCTGGCCATGCATTACACCATTCTGCCAGGGTATTAAGTGGGAGACTTGGTTGCTGTTGTATAAGTCATAACGTTTTTCAATTCCATGCTTTACTCCGTTAGTATAGGGTACCTCTCGATACAGTTTCCCTACCTGATCATAATAGAATTGTGTTCCATCAGCAATATCATTGGTGTAAGGGATTTCTGATTTGAGTTGGTCATTATCCCAATACTCTTTTGATATACCATTCTTCTTGCCATTGGTATACGGTTTTTCATATTTACGATTGCCGTTTTCATAATAACCCTTTGTCATACCGTTCTTCTTACCGTTAGTGTACGGGTGTTCATATTCTAAGGGGCCGCTTCTATAATATCCTTTTTTAATGCCGTGCCTGAGACCATTCTGCCAGGGTTCATCGCGCGAACGTTCACCAGTATCATAAAACGAATGGGCCATGCCGTTCCTCTGGTCTGATTGAAATGGAATAACTGACTGTATTTGACCACTTTCATAATAACAAACGCAATTTCCCTCTGCAAGACCGTTGATATAAGGAGTCTGGCTCTCTATGCTGCCACTTTCATAAAACCTGGTGCTGGTTCCTTCTTTTTTTCCTGTCTCATAGCGGACTTGATGCTCCAATGCTCCACTTTCAAAATATTTTTTCCGCCAACCATCTGGCATTCTATTTAAATAGTCGCTCTCATTTTTGATTAAATATACGGTCTCAGATTCGAGTTGAGCATTTCCCCAATAATGGCACTCAATACCTAGAAAGTTTAGTTTCGGATTGTTTGGGGGATAGATCATGTAAGTACCACCCCATTGATATTCACCCGTTGCTGTTTTGGGGCACCACTGCGAGGCCGGCCACCCGGCCCAGGCGGGGCTAGCATTAACCGTGATTACGACTGTTTCCGTAATTGCGTTGGTGGTGGTTGCTGTAATAGTAGAGGTTCCACTTGGCGGTGCTGAACTTGGAGCTGTATAAATTACTGAAGCTATGCCGTTTGTATCGGTATCCACACTCTCGGCAGAAAGGCTGCCGCTAGTTGTTGTGAAAGTAACGGTTTCACCCTCCACCGGGTCGCCGACGTCATCGGTGACGCTAGCCGTGATCGTGCTGGTGCTGGTACTGTCAGCGTTCAGTTTGTTTTTGGATGTAGAAAGAGTCATGGCCGCCGCAATCGACTCGACCAGAATATCCAGCTTGATCTGCATGGAATTTGTATAGATTTTGGGGGTGTTGAAGTAATTTGAATTGGTCACCATAAGAAAAAGATTGTAGCCGTTATCTGTAAGGGATCTAATATTTTTTAGCGTCAGTGTTTTAGTGGTTGAATGGGAGACGTATTCGATTATTCCAGCTCTCTTGATTTTAAACAGGGTAATATCACAAAGATCCTGATCGATTGTAAAGTTGATAGCTTTTGCCGGACTGATATTTGGGTAATTCAGTCCAATTGAAAACCGTTTTGCTGAAAGATCCGGATAGGTCTCAGTGAATGTCTTGGAACGATCGGTATCCGATCTGATTCTGAAAATTCCCGACTGAGAATCATCTATAAATTCTGATTTTGGAACATTATATATATTACCACAGACATATTCACGTAAAAAATTTTCCCATATCATAAAAAGGTTGTGGTTGATAGCCAGGTTTATTGCCTGAACCGGGTGTTGCTGATTCAGTATCTGCAGGTATATATCGCGAACAATGGACTCACCATATCTGGATGTGAGATATTTGATAAAAGCGGACATGCCATAGCCATGAATAGCCGCTTTATCGTTGTTTCCATTTGTTCCTGCTTCCATACCGTTAAATGGCTCCCTCTCACGGTCCTTAAATATGGATGAGACATAATTTGTTGGGGTGTTGGTGAATTTTTCCTCCGCCCATACTGCTGTTGCTTCGTCTAACCAGTGGATGGAGATAGTGCGTGATATAGTTTTATGGTTTCTGACAAAGGTTCCCCGGGTATCGTAAAGATACTGAATGAAATGGAAGAATTCATGACCTGCGGTTGAGCGAAGTTCAGGTAGGTTTTTGATAATATTTTGGTTGAATTGCAGGGTTGTATAGTTGTTGCCCCAAAAGGATCGTACAAAGAGTCCATCCTCTCCTGTGGCAATATTCTTTACAGTTACCTCAACTGGCCAACGGGTTCTGTTATCATAACTGAAACCCATTTGATCATAAGTGGTGTAGGCTTCTTCAAGGTACTGGAAAAGGGGGGTAAGATCTGCTCGATTGACAAAAAATGGCGCATATCTGATCTTGAAATGGCTCTGACCGCCATTCGTTCGCAAATTTTCATTGGTGCTATAGGTCGCCCAGCCGGTGATTCCGAAAAAGTCCAGAGAGATAGTTGTATCAGAACTATTCGTGCGTAATGGCGCATCATCTGCGAAAAGCTGGCTGTTTGCAGCGGCTGTTCTCGGGAGAGCTGCTAGCATCCCGGAATTTGAGTCC
>QNAG01000345.1 GCA_003641415.1 Candidatus Zixiibacteriota bacterium
TACACAAACCCCAGGGACAGGCGTCCTTTACTGGCCTTTATGAACAGGTAGGCCGCCCGTTCCTTTTTATAAAACTCGGTTGAAACGATTTTCTCGCCGATGACATGACGTCTTAGCTCGGCGACCAGTGCCTTGATATGTAACGCAGTTTGCATGAGGCGAATATAGGGAGAAATACCCCTGACTTTCAACTAACAAACATGTATGAGATTAGGTAAAAAGTAGCAAGAGCGGCTTTTCTGTCACTTCGCCACAAAAAAAATGAGGGTGGAAGGAATCGAACCTTCGACACCCTGCTTAAAAGGCAGGTGCTCTACCCCTGAGCTACACCCCCAATAGCGTTCAAAAGAACGCCTTGGAAGTGTTTAAGATACCCTTTGATTGACAGTAGTCAATTGGTTTTTGTTGTAGTGTCAAAGCAAAATAGAAATGTGTCCATATTGCGAGTGGATTTCAATGTCAAGCCGACAGGCAGCTTAACCGACTTGATTTACTTATAATTTGTTTATGAATAATGCGGAAAATAAGGATTGAAAACAAAGTTTTCTTATCGAGTTAAGAAAACCGCCTCCCGATGTATTTCAGGAGGCGGCTTTTTGTACTATACTATTTGTATAGAAAAATCAATGATTGGTAGTCTTATTGTCAACAGCTTCTGTGGCAGTTGAATCAATGACTTCCAAGTCTGCGGCTGCAGAGTCCATCCTGGTACTGTCGATGATTTCAGCTTTCTTAACATCAGGTGGTGTTTTCCCTGCGTTTTCATCAGCCTTCTTGCCACAGCCCAAAATCAGGGCTATCGCTGCCAGAGCTATGACCATCAGAATCAACAGCTTTTTCATAATAATCTCCTCCTTAAGAAATATAGTTCTCATTACATATTGAGGCAAGGATAGACAAAAACAGACATCGGTGTCAAGCTTAATATATTAGAACTTTGTGAGTTCAAGATAGCGAAACCTCGCATTACCTTGTTGATGGATATCACGGAAAGCTTTAAGCGCTGTTTTTGTTGACGCTTTGCAAAGGTGTCATTTTTTTCGGCATTATGTTGGGAAGTATGCCATAAGTGGCATATTATCCTTATTATCCGACTAAACGTTTCAAGGAAACGGGTGTAGAAGTGATATGGAAAACATGGTAGTAGCAAGTATATTCTCCGGGGCTGTTTGGCAGATCATTGGTAATACATCGGTGTTTGGGAAATTTATTCTGTTAGCGTTGGTTACTATGTCTCTGGTATCGTGGGTAATTATTTTTGCCAAATGGCGGCAGTTCCGAGCTGTTGAAGAAGCCAATCGACGCTTTATTCAAACCTTCCGTCGCTCCCGAACACTGGGTGAATCGGTGGGGCAGGCTAAATCCCAGAAGCTGGCCCCGGTATCGCATATCTTTCTTGCCGGATTTTCTGAATTGGGACAATTGCGGGAAATAAAGAATGAGGCCGGCGGTCTCCAGGAATCAATCAAGCCCCTGGATCAGCATGATTACGACATTCTTGAGATGAGCATGGAGCGTGCTCTAACTGAGCAGGTGGCGGAATTACGCAGCCGTGTTATTTTCCTGGCTACTACTGGCAGTTCCGCTCCATTTATGGGCTTGCTGGGCACAGTAGTCGGGATTATGGATTCCTTCTGGTCTATTGGGGAACGCGGGTCCGCATCGCTGGCGGTAGTGGCGCCGGGTATTGCTGAGGCATTGCTGGCAACAATCATCGGGTTGGGGGCGGCTATACCGGCTGTGATAGCTTATAACTGGGCCAACAACAAGATGAAATTCATCAGCGATTTCTCGTACAACTTCATCCTGGAATTCATCACCAGGACAAAAAAAGAAGTGCGCTGATGCGAAGGTACCGCACTGAGTCGCCGGCAGCTATTTCGGACATCAACATTGCCAATCTGGTTGATGTTGTTTTGGTGTTGTTAATCATCTTTATGATTTCAGCCCCACTGTTGCAGTCAGGAATTGAGGTCGATCTCCCCAAAACGCGCGCATCGGCAATTTCAGAGGAAGCGGAGGGGGTGGTGGTCACGATTGACAAAAAAGGCGGCATTTACATCAATGATGTCTGGTCCCGCCTGGATAATTTCGAACAGGCTCTTACCGATGAGCTTCATGCCAAAAATACATCATCTGTTTACCTTCGTAGTGATTCCACTGTAACCTACGGAATTGCCATACAAGTAATCGGCAGACTAAAAGATATGGGCATTGAGACAATCGGTCTGGTTACCGCTCCTGTTGAGGAAAGTCAGCCCGGTAGACGATCGCGATAGGTGGGAATATGAAGCGGGATATCGTCTTTTCGCTGATTCTTCATGCTCTGATTATTAGCGCCACCTTGTGGTCGGATCCAGTTAAATGGAGAAAAGAAGTTACTTATGATGACATCATCCGCGTACAATTGACTGCTCCGGCAGAAATATCACTCCCTGAGCCAGTAGCGTTGGAGCCGGTGAAGATACCAGAACCTGTGGTTGAAGAAACACCTGATATTCCAATCACATCACCCACGACAGTGAAAGAAGCAACTGTCACCGAGAAACCGAAACCTGAGCCCAAACCAAAAAAAACTAAACCCAAGAAGACAAAACCAGCCAGTGAAACCAAACCGAGTGGTACAGCTCA
>QNAG01000346.1 GCA_003641415.1 Candidatus Zixiibacteriota bacterium
AGAGAGCCACTGTGACGGGTATCTTCACAGGCTACTATATCTACCTCGCTCAGTACTTCAATTGCTCGTTGGGTAATATCACCCATATTGCCTATGGGAGTGGGGACAAGGAAAAGCTTCCCGTTCTGATCAGACAAGATTCATCCTCAGGTTTGTATTTGTATAAGTTGTGGGATCAAGGGACGATTCAAAGAAGCTATTTCCGGCATAGTTCGCTTGAACCAGTTTCGGTTGATTAGGGATATCACTCGATTGATATCTTTGATGTTAAAACCTTCGCTTGTCAGTGTTTCTAACGATTGGATATTATCGTCGATTAGTCTGATTAGAATAGCGTCGATCTGTTCATACTGGACACCAATTTCACTCTCGTCTGTTTGTCCTTCCCATAGATCGGCTGATGGCGTTTTGGCGATAATCTTGTCGGGGATACCCAATGCGGGCGCCATCTGACGGATTTCCGTTTTATACAAATCGCCAATAGGGTTGATCGAACAAGCCGAGTCTCCATACCAGGTTGTGTATCCCAGACATATCTCTGTACGATTGCCGGTACCCAGAACCAACTGGTTGTTCTTGGCTGCTATGTCGAAGAGGATAGCCATTCGCTCACGAGCCATCTTGTTTCCGGCGCGTAAGCGATTACTTTCATCAATGCTATCAAAGTAGGCATCGATCATTGGTGAAATATCAACAGTATGTAATTCGATGCCGAGTTTTTCTGCCAACCGGGCAGCATCGGTTCGAGAGCTGTTAGATGAGGTGCGGTAAGGCATTGACACCCCCATAACTTTATCACTGCCAACCGCTTCTACCGCAAGCGCTACCGATACGGATGAGTCTATTCCACCAGATAATCCTACCACGAATCCTGCCATTGCAGATTGTTGTAGTCTGTCAGTAATGAAGTTTTTAATCAATGCCGTGAAGTCGGCTGTATTGTGTTTGTCGACCATGCTAAACCCTTTTAAAAAAAGTGATAGTACAATATGTGATTGTTCTTTCGCATTCAAGGAAAATATTCTTACGCTTGACAGTTGGAGTAGTACGTGTATATTTGTTTTGCTTATATCCAAACCAACGAATTCTTTGGTAAACCAGAAGGAAGTGATTTTCAAAAAGGTTCCATTGGATCTTAGGTTTGATTTAGAGAAAGAGCACAGGAAAGAAGGGAAATTATGAGTGTGAACAAAGTTATCCTTGTCGGAAGACTTGGGAAGGATCCGGAACTTAAGTACACAAGCAGTTCGAGAGCCGTTGTCAACTTCACTTTGGCAACCAACGAGCGTTGGACAAGTCAGGATGGTCAGAAGCAGGAGAAGACAACTTGGCACAATATCGTGGCATGGGGAAAACAAGCCGAGGTTATTAATGAATACAGTCGCAAAGGAAAACAGCTTTACATTGAAGGCCGCATAGATAATCGTAGTTGGGACAAGGACGATGGCACCAAGGGCTATATTTCCGAAGTAGTGGTGCAAAATTTCCAGTTCCTTGGTGGACGGGATGACGCTTCTGGCGCCAGTCAGCCAACTCAATCGGCACCGGCTGCTGATGCACCTCCTGCTCCTAAAGATGCCGAAGGTGACGACGATCTGCCCTTCTGATAAAGTAATATACAAGTTATCCATACAGCCCTGTAAGTTATTCTCGCAGGGCTGTTTTTAATATCTATAATTCCTTTTTGATATCCGAGTGTAGCGCTGTCAGGTTCTGTATAGGAATCTTGGTTTAGAAACCACACTCAGATTCGTGTCTCTCTTTTGTAACATTTATTATGAGGCAATTCAACTGTGAGTTTCCATCAAAAAGACCTTGACACCATAGGGGATAAAGTATTATAATAACAAACCGATAGAGACTATGGTTGACTATGCCTGAGAATGGTTATGGTTGACATAAAAGGACTTGTTAATACGGAGTGATTGTTGAGTGTCCGGTTTATAATAAAGAACTTGCAAATATATGAACAATTACTTAAAAAAGTCTTGACATGATTTCGGCGATTGCTTATTATGCATTTCTGCCGAACAGAATATCGGCAGGTTTTTTGTGTCGAATATGTTCTTTGACAACTAAATAGCCATCGGATTGTTAAGAAGAGGCGGGTCCTGCAGGAGTACTGCAGGTCCGAGATTTTTGAATTTCGAGACCCTTTTCTTTTAGTTTCCAACGATCCGAACATAGCGTTCCTTTTTTAAGGAAATGTTCGGGATCAGGAATCAAATTGGAATAAATTCATAATTATAATTGTTGTGGAGAGTTTGATCCTGGCTCAGAACGAACGCTGGCGGCGTGCTTAATACATGCAAGTCGAACGAGAAAGCCCGGCTTCGGTTGGGCGAGTAAAGTGGCGAACGGGTGAGTAACACGTGGACAATCTGCCCTTAAGTCTGGGACAATCCTTCGAAAGGAGGTCTAATACCGGATAAGACCACGGGATGGCATCGTCCTGAGGTCAAAGGTGGGGTAACCTATCGCTTAGGGATGAGTCCGCGCTCCATTAGCTTGTTGGTGGGGTAATGGCCTACCAAGGCTACGATGGATAGCCGGCCTGAGAGGGTGATCGGCCACACTGGGACTGAGATACGGCCCAGACTCCTACGGGAGGCAGCAGTAGGGAATATTGC
>QNAG01000347.1 GCA_003641415.1 Candidatus Zixiibacteriota bacterium
AGGCTGAAAAAAAGGGCAAAAAAGAGGAGAGAGACAACATCTCCCAAGACAATGGTGGACCGAGACACCCGCAGCGTGTCTTCTTCCTTTTTCGGCCAGGGAAGCCAAAAGTAACCCAGAAGGCTCATCAGAAGGGGAAGCCAGGCCCAGCCCCGAAGGGGATAGAAGAGACGTGTGGGTGGCGTCATCCCTCGGTATCCGGTACCCAGGGCAAAATCATCGACCGTGTAGGTATGGCGTTTTAATCGAAGATAGTGACGTTTCCCGTCTTTTTCATAGGGAAGATAAAGAAAGTGTTGATAAGAAGAGGCAAGACGTTTGGCAAGTTCCCGGAAGGGAGGCGACCTCAACTTGAACCAGAGCCTCGGCCCTCTTCCCAAGCGGTTTTGCCAGGGGGCATCTTCATTGGAACGGTTCAAGGCCGCGTCGACCCGCGCTGCGAAGGCCGACATAGCCGCGCTTTTCTCGATCTCACGCTCTGCTACAACCTTTTTGATATAGGATTTCAATGGGAGAGAAGCCAAGTACCGCCGATGCTCAGAAATGAACCCCATGAAATGGAGTTGATGTTTCTGTTCTTTCTTGAAATCGACGGATTCCACCGACACACGGGGAGACAGGTCCGCGAAGAGGAACATACAAACGGTGAGGGTCACCCCTGCCACCAAAATCAGACGGCGCCACAGCTCCGTCATTACGTTTCAAGCACCATGAACTGTAGATACCTCCACTTCCTGTGTCTCGGCAAAACGACCCGTATTTCTGATTGAAACGAACTTTCTCTCGAGAAAAGAAAACATATAAAAAGTGGCAAAAAACTGAAAAGCCACGTTTCGAGGCACGATTTGTTGTCAATCAGCGTGACATATTTTATATCATGCCAACTCAAAAAGCAAATTTGGCAACGATTCAAAACGCCTAAAAATACTACCCATCATCCGTCGGGTTTCCGACGGGGACATATCGGTCGGGCTGAGAAATCGCTTAGTAAAAAGACAAAAAACTCCTATTCCAGCCGCCACTTGGGAGGACGTTTTTCCAGGAACGCCTTGACCCCTTCCTCGGCATCCTTCAGGGTGCAAAGCTCAGAGAACATTTCGTTGGCGTATTGAAGCGCCTTGTCATAGGGCATGTCCATCATGGTGTAGTAGGTCTCCTTACCCATCTGGAGGGCCAGCGGGCTCTTTGCCGCCAGTTTCCGCGCCATCGCCAGGGCTTCGTCCATCAGCTTATCTTCCGGCACCACCTTGTTCACCAGGCCGATCCGTTCGGCCTTTTCGGCGTCAATCAGGTCGCCGGTCAACAACAGTTCCAAGCAATGCTTTTTCCCCACACAACGGTCCATGGGCACTGCCGGCCCCATGCAGAATAATCCCACATCGATGGCCGTCAGGCCGAAGCGGGCACTCTCCGTCGCAACGGCAAGGTCCGCTGCCGCTACGAGCCCAGCCCCATTGGCCGCCGCCACACCGTGCACAGCGGCGATGACCGGCTTTTTCATCTGGGCGATGGTAATCGTCATCTTCTCCATTAACGTGATCCAGGGACGGTATTCCAGAATCCCCTTTTTGGGGAAGTCGGTAATATCGATCCCCGCGCTGAAGACCTTGCCGTTGCCCCGGATGATAACCACGTAGATGTCCCGGTCCTCGTCCATCTCCTCCAAGGCGGCGTTAAGATCCCGCCCCAGGGGCACGTTGAAGGTGTTCAGCTTCTCTGGCCGGTTGAGTGTGATGATACCGATATGCTCCGTCTTCTCCACCAGGACCGCTTCGTATGACATAAAATAGGGCCTCCTAATATGGATTTTGGGCTAAAAGCTCTTTTTACTCCCCGCTTCGTGCCATCTCATTTAAAATTTTGGTTTCAACCCAGCCTGTTTACAGATTTCATTTGCTGTTATCCTATCAAGAACCCGATGTCTTTTAACGGGAATAACTTTTACCCCGTTTAATAGATCGAATGATTTGCCCCCTCACGTAAAAGAAAGAAGCCATTGTCACTGAGATATTTGACTAATTCACGCCGTTTTACGGACATTATCAATTTCTACCGGCACTTGTTCAATCAAGGCTCCTCCCAGAGGGATTTCCTTCTTTAGCTCTTGATAGGCCAAGATCATCTCCTTAAGGGCATCACGCAACATTTGGCGGCATTCCTCGATATCCTTTCCCTCCGTCACGACCTCTGGCCATTCAACCACCTGCCCCATATACCCCGAGTCAATCTTTGTATATTTAGCCGTAAAGTTGAGAATCACGTTTTTTCCTCCAAGTGAATTAGTGAAGCATTTTACTTTTTGATTTTAGCAATAAATCGCAGTTCTGTCCAACCTCAGTGAATCTCCTCCCGCAGAGCGGGAGGCTTCAGGTTGCCCCCAAGATGGGGGCTATCGATCGGGGAAGCTCTTCTGTTGTTTGTATCTCCTCTTACTCTTCGAAATCTAACTCTTTCTGACCCCGCTCATGGGCCTCTTGCTCTCGAATATACCTCCGCACCGATTCCTCATCAAAACCTACGGTACTTACGCAATATCCCCTCGCCCAAAAATGCATCCCCGTCACGCGCTTGTGACCCAAAAGCTGCCGATGTATCCGCACCGCACTCTTCCCTTTGATAAACCCTATC
>QNAG01000348.1 GCA_003641415.1 Candidatus Zixiibacteriota bacterium
AGGACGTTAAAAGCATATTGGCTCGCAATCTTCCCCAGGCTAAAATTGATGCCACCTGGGTTGATTACCATCGCGAATACGATGTCTCAACAAGGTATCCTGATGAGGACCGTTCTTATTATGGTGTGTACTTCAATCTCAGTATCTCCCCTTTTCAGGGGGGGCGAAACCTGTCTGCTTGGCGCCGCCAGAAGATTGCGGTGAATCGTTATCGGCAACAGCTAGTTAAACAACGTCATGCGATCACTACTGATGTTGAGATTCGTTATCAGCAACTTACCGAGAGCCGGGCTCGGATCAGTAATGCCAAAGATACCCTTGCTGAAGCCACTCAAGCCTATCAGTTTTCATTGAAATCAGCAGAACTTGGTGTTGTTTCCATCGCTGATGTCCTCGATGCAGAACTCCGTCTTAGCCATGCTGAAGTTAATCTCATCGATTCCAAATATGCTCTGCAAATGGCTACAGTTCAGTTGAATTATGCTGTTGGTGGTGGAGATATCTAACCGGGCACTGAAAAATGTTATCGAGCTCACGATTGCAAGATGAAAATTGTCACAAAACATAGCTTACCCTCAGACAATAAGAAATTTAAACCGCCTTTTAAGTGTGAAGGGTATAGATAATCATGAAGATTGACGAGATCATCCAGCGAGTCAAAAATGAGGCAAGCCAGCAGTCTTCTGTTGAGGTATCCCGTAAAATTAAACCAAATACTATTTGGCAAAAAACCGAATTTCGTAACAAAAAGAACTATCATATCAATGAGCTGCTCGCTATCGAGCAGGATGATATGGTCGCTACTCTGTACTGGTGTCTGCTTGGTCGAGCGCCAGATTCCGCCGCCGCCAATTATGAGCGACAGTTGTCCTCAGGGGCATTATCACCTGTGACTCTCATTGACAGTCTCCTCCGCTCAGCTGAAGGGCACAAATATAACGCAAAAGTCGAAGGTTTGCCTCTTCGTTTGTTCTTAACTCGCCTGAAAAAATTGCCTTTTCTGGGGTTTATTCTTGATCTGACCACGGCTCTGAGACATTTACCTGCCATTCGAAAACAGCTATCTAAACTCGAAGAAACGCAGCGTGCTGTGTGCAGAGATCTGGCGATAAAAGCCGACCAGGTTGAGCTTGATCGTAAGGCCGATCGGGTTGAGCTTGATCGTAAAGCTGATCGGGTTGAACTTGATCGTAAAGCTGATAGAAGTGAACTTATTGCCTATCGTGAGGCGGTTCACTATGCTGAACGTTATTTCCACTGTGTCAATCGGGATTTGCAAGATCTCCTCTCTGAATTACAGAAAACCCCTCTTTTATCATCCACAACACCAACCGTAATTGTCGACAAGGTAGCTCGTCTTGCAGATAGCACCTACGACAAGCTCTATCTCGATTTTGAATCACTATATCGGGGTTCGACCGCAGATGTTCGTGACCTCATTAATGCCTATCAAGAGCTTCTCTTGCCCCGTGATGTTGTCTCAGAACCGGCACCGTTGGCCCTTGATCTTGGCTGTGGTCGAGGAGAGATGGTCGGTTATCTCGGGCAGTTGGGCTATGCTGCCACCGGTGTCGACCTCAACCTACTGGCGATAGAAACCTGCAGTGAACAAGGTTTAAAAGTTGAATATGGTGACGCCATAACTCACCTGCAAAATTGTCCAGATCAATCCGTTTCTGTCATCAGCTCTCTGCATCTTGTCGAACACCTGACGAACGATGAGCTGTTTCAGATTTTACAGCGTTCGTTACAGGTTCTGGCCCCCGGTGGTATGTTGTTGCTGGAAACACCAAACCCGCGCAACCTGCTTGTTGGCGCTGGTGATTTTTACCGCGACTTTACCCATAATAAACCGTTATTTCCTGACACGTTAAAGTTTTTGCTCGATTATTTTGGTTATAGACACACTCAATTGTATTTTTTTGCTGAAACAGAAGTGGGTCAGCGGCAGTTGGTTGCCGCAGAAGATGCACATTTTGATGATTTGAGCGACTATCTCCAGGTGTCGCGTGATTATGCTGTCGTTGGATATAAACCGTGCGAGTAATTATCTCCACCGTTCAGGTTCCTTTCATTGTTGGTGGTGCTGAGCTCCATGCCCGCAATCTTGAATACCACCTGCGTCAGGCAGGGCATGACGTAGAAATTGTCACCTTTCCGTTCAAATTTACCCCCGAGCGGTTTATCAGTGACATGATGTCGGTCATCTCAAAGATTCATTTCGACAATTTTGGCTGGGTGTCTGTTGATAAGCTGATTGCTCTCCGTTTTCCTGCCTATTATGTGAATCACGAAAATAAAGTCGTCTGGCTACTGCATCAGCATCGTGCCGTTTATGACCTGTATAATGAAGAAACCGCTGATAGTGGGCTGATAGACCTTAAAGATAAAATATATCAATTTGATAATCGCATTCTGGGGTCATGTAAACACATTTATGCCAATTCAAAAAATGTTGCTCAGCGGCTTAAACACTACAATCAATTAGAGTCCACCCCCCTTTATCATCCGCCCCATGGCGACGAACAATTTTATTGTGCCGATGAAGCTTATCCCTATATATTTTACCCGAGTCGGTTGGAACAGCTCAAACGTCAGGATCTCCTCATCGAAGCTATGCGCC
>QNAG01000349.1 GCA_003641415.1 Candidatus Zixiibacteriota bacterium
CGGGACCGGGAGGCTCCGCCACTTATGCCTATAGCTTCGACGGAAAACGCATCAGCAAATACGCAAACGGCACCCTGTATGACTTCACTTACCATAAAAGCCTCCTCCTCGAAGAATACGCGGAAAACCAAGGTAGGATCAACAAATACGTCATCGGCCTCAATAACATCGGAAGAGCTAATAGCCAAGGCAAATACCAGCCCTACATCCTCGACATGCAACGTTCCGTCATCGGCATCGTCAGTAACGGCCAACTCCAGCAGGCCTACAGCTACACTCCCTACGGCAAAACCGACTACACAAAGAACACAAACATGCCAAGCACCATCCAATATCTCTCCAGACAGTACGACACTGAAACAGGAGACTACTATCTCATTATCCGTTACTACAACGCAGATAGGGGTACGTTCAACAGCCCTGACCAGTATCAGTATGTTGATTCAACAATTCCCTTCACGTGGAACCTCTACCAGTACGGGTATAGCAACCCACTGGTGAACATGGATCCGGAAGGGCGGGAAATTAAGGATATTGACGGGCAGAGATATCAATTGGTGCCTGTGTCGGGAAAAGATGAGCTCTTCCCGATTCACCAGGGATACTATGACATATTAAATAAGCTGATCGGCACGAATGGCGGCAGCATCACCATATTTGATAATAACGGCAAAGAACACAAAATAAGATTCACGAAACAGGAACTCCAGAAGCAGCGGGGTGCTATCGTTCTCTTTGAAAGCAGATTCCTGAGTCTTTATGGTGAAAAACGAGGACTGGATTACGTCCAGATTACCACAGCGGCGGCGGAATTCAGCTCCAATTTTGTTGCAGCAGCAACGTCTGTTCCCGGAATGGGGGCACTTATGAGAATGAAATGGCTGGCCTCAGGCCTGGGAGCCTATACAGCCGGGACTATGTCTTATCACTTTGGTGAACGTCTCGCCGAAAGGCAGGAATCAGGGAGTGGAACTATTGCCTCCACGCTTGGGGCGACCTCTGATGCATTGCTGTTGTCTGAACTTTATGGGGCCGTTACCAACCGTGATATCATAACGGGTGAAAACGCAGGTTACAGCATAGAAAAACGCTCGGGCATTTTGGGCGGATTTGTAGGAGGTATATTCGGTGGATGGCAATTAGCGAGCGAACGTGGTTTTGTGAGGATAACTGGTGAAGCAGAATCAGTGGCCTCAAAGAGGACAGTTCTTGGGAAGTGGGATCCGAATACAAAAAACATCAAAGGTATTCAACCTGGCGAGAACTCGTTACTCAAGCATTTGCCTGATCAAGGCTCTCCGAAACTGAATTGGAAACAGAACTCTAGCGTGTTGCGGAGGGAGATGAATAAGGGCCTTCCTTTTCGGGATGCACACGTAGACAGTGGGGGCAAACTCTTGCCGGGTTCACCGGACGGCGTAAGCAAGTTTATAGACGCTGAACGAAATCTGTTAAGAAATCACGGGTGGGCTTACGATCCGAAGACGACCCTTTGGTCCCCCCCCGCCAGAAACTGAGGTGTGACATGGAAATACAAGATCAATCCAAGAATAACCGTGAATGCCTTGGCTTCTCAGAAGCGGTGATGAGGTATATTGAGCCTGTGCTGACTCAGTTTGGTTTCCGCCTTGTTGACACGTCCTGTTATGTCGTTTCGTATCAGTCATCGGCTGTATCGCTTGAGGTGGTTCATGATCTTCTCTCCTATGATATCGGAATGGAGTTTCGACGCTTATATGCTCCGTCGGAACATTGTACATTAGGCGGGATACTGGCATCTGTGGGGGAAGTCTGTAGCTTTCAAGCCAGTACACCACAGCGGATTGACGCAGTTATATCGCGGATCGCCGACTTGCTTCGGAAATACGGAGCTGGGGCTCTAAATGGAGATATTGATACGTATCAGCGACTGGTTGCGGAGGCGAAGGCCCGTAGCGAAGCATATACGAAGAAGGTAGTTCAGGAACCTATCCGTACCGCTGCAATAGATGCATGGCAGAAACACGACTATGCGAAGGTTAAAGAGCTTTATGAGTCAATTGGAGCAGACTTGACGGCTGTAGAAAAAAAACGGTTGGAGTATGCTAAGTCTCATATAAGGTAATGGTGAATTCCAATTCAAAGTGCCCACGCTGCTCTCGAAAGAACAAGAAGATGGGACCAGGTCCAAAACTTGACAAGATTTGCAAGTGATTGGTGTTTATGGTAGTTAACGGAATTAGAGTTTCTGGAAATCGGATTTTTTGGATGAAAAACTTGACAAGATAAGGATGGGTCCCGATCCCATACTGCTCAAAGAAGGCGACAAGAAGTTCCAGGAAGGAAAGGAAGTGCCAATGAAGGAAGAAAATAGAATAAAACTGAGGTTCTCCATCCTCACAGTCATCCTTCTCTTCCTGACCGCTTTCACTCTTCCAGCATCCAACCGCTCCACCACCTCTGCTTTCGGCTCAAGGAGCATGACCGCCATATCTCAAACAGCTTCAATACCAAAAAGACCCCAACAGATTTACATTGTTTTTCACTACGAAATTACCTTCATTTACATCTTTATCCTGCTAATCACAAATTACAAGTTACAAGTTACAAGTTACAAGTTACAGCGGCCAGGCCAAAGGCCGAC
>QNAG01000104.1 GCA_003641415.1 Candidatus Zixiibacteriota bacterium
GGAATAGAAACCTCCTGTGATGAAACCGCAGTAGCGATTGTGGCTGATGGCAGGGAAATCCGTTCGAGTGTGGTTCTATCACAGATGGATCATACCCAATTTGGGGGAGTAGTTCCAGAAATTGCCAGCCGGGCTCATCTGAAAACGATTGTCCCAATATACCGTCAAGCTCTTGAGGAAGCATCAGTTTCATTAAAAGATATTGATCTGATAGCTGCTACTATGGGGCCGGGTCTTATTGGCGCTCTACTGGTGGGACTGACCTTTGCCAAGGGACTCGCATGGGCAGCATCCAAACCATTTGTTCCGGTCAACCATATCGAAGGTCACCTTGCTGCTAATTTATTGCAGCACCAGGACTTAAACCCACACCATCTGACTCTTATTGTATCTGGTGGACATACGCTACTGGTTGAAGTAAAAGAGTTCGGCGAGTATGATATTATGGGTCAGACCAAAGACGATGCTGCCGGTGAAGCATACGACAAGGTCGCCAAGCTTCTGCAGTTGGGGTATCCCGGAGGGGATAAACTTGACAAACTGGCTCAGCAGGGTGATCCCAATTACGTTAAATTCCCACGAGCCATTATCAAGGAGAATAATTATCAATTCTCTTTTTCAGGTTTGAAAACAGCAGTTGCAATGCATATTAACAAGCTTGATCCTGATAAACTGGATATTTATAAAGCCGATATTGCTGCCTCATTCCAGGAAGCAGTGGCCGAAGTTCTGACTATCAAGACTGTACGGGCAGCCCGGGAACGAGGCATTAGTGATGTTACTCTTTCGGGGGGAGTAGCAGCCAACAGTCGTCTTCGAACTTTACTTGAAGATAAGTTACATCGTGAAGGGAAACGATTACTATACCCCGAATCTGAATTTTGCAGTGACAACGCTGCAATGATTGCTACGGCAGGTTTTTACCGGTATAAAAAGGAAGGACCGGGGGAATTTGTTGCCAATGCTGTACCATACTTAAGACTGGAATAAAACAGCGAATTGAGCATCGAGTGTCCCTGCTTTTTCTAATTCCCCCTGATTTGATTTTTCCAAAAATACTATATTAATTTTCGATAATATCAAACAAACTCGTTGTAAAAGCCGATAAATATAATATATTGAAACTGGATGGGCGGTCGCTGGCTCTGACAGGCCGTTGAATTTTATGCTCTTTGTTGTACGAAGTTTCTGTGAGCAAATGTGGCAATCACCAACTTGTTGCTTGCCAACCGTGAAAGTTGCTAAAACTGTTTTCACGGGAACTGTAGTGACAATAAGCGTGTTTATTTCAGTGAGGCTTGGTTGACTGGAGTAATATACTTTTCTGACCGTCTCTGATGTCTACAGTTGCTAAATTATGCGTCGTGTGTATGTCAAATGCGGCGTTGTAATGTAATTGCCTTACCAGTTTTGATAATAGTGGCAAGTTATGCGATGAACAAAAGAATATGATAATTTATAGGTAATTCAAAAAATTAGTTGTTACTGGAAGATTAAGATAGAAAACAAGAGTTATTAAAACCGGCATCAAGCCGTATAGCAAAGAGGAAAGGAAAAGAGTGATGAGAATCATAAAAGTACAAGTAGTGTGTTTGGTGTGGATGCTACTGCTCATAATGGGAGGAACAGTCAACGCTGAAAGAGCTAGCGTAGATGAGATGGATCTGGTATGTGAAAACTGGCTCACCAATGTTATATCCAAAAATGGTAATTGGGCTGGGTCGAGCCATGCGACTATTGCCAGTGTTGATGAAATAGTTGATGGTGATCTTGTATTGGCGCACTGCTATCACATCACTCCCCAGGGTTATGTAGTTGTTCCGGTATTAAAAGAATTGCCGCCGATTAAGGTTTCTTCAGATGAATGCAATCTTGATGTAACTAAAACGGAAGGCATGGCGCTTCTCATCAAAGAGTATCTGCAGAATCGCATTGAATCCTACATTAAAACGTATGGGAGTCTTGATGCGGTAGTTCCCAGCAATGAGGAGATTCTCTTTAAGGCTGCTCACCGGTCACAATGGAATTACTATGCTGTTAGCAATATGGAGTTCAAAGCCAGTCTGACAAAGGACATAGTGGAGCAAGTAGGACCGCTGATGACGGTATCTTGGCATCAACGTGAACCATTTTATAATTATTGCCCCATTGGTTATGAAGGGAATCGCACATTAGTTGGATGTGTTGCCACTGCAGCCGCACAGATTATGAAATATTATGAGTGGCCACCTTTTGGCTATAGTGACCATACCTATTACTGGGGTGGTGATAATTCCTGCGAGGGAGGGAGTACTCCGGGAGAGTGGTTATCGGCTGATTTTTTTGATTCTTTTACCTGGTCTGATATGCCAGATGATTGCTTCGGTACCTGTAATCCTGAACAGAGCATTGCTCTTGCTGAACTCAATTACGAAGTTGGCGTTGCTTTCGAAATGGACTACGGTGTATGCGGTTCTGGTGTGTTCACTTCAGATATCCCGTTTTGTATGAATCAGTTTGAAACCAAGTTCCGCTATCTCGATCAAATGCAGCAACGCTTTCGTGAAGGTTTGAGCGCAGCTACTTGGTTTGACTGGATAAAGGATGAGATTAATGATTCTCTGCCTATCTGGTATTTCATTACAAGTCACTCAATCGTCTGCGATGGCTGGAGAATTTTTGATGATAGCCTTAAGCAATACCATATGAACTATGGTTGGGATGACGGTCACAATGCGTGGTATACTCTGGACAACTACCATTGTCCCGACCCGGAAGGTTGTTACCAGTCACACGAGTCCATGGTAATCGGGATAAAGCCCAATAAGGGTGTTATGTTCACGGAGGATACAACTGTTGGTTGGGTACCGTTTGATGTCAGTTTCACTGGCTCTTCAGTGTACACGGTTAACACTTGGCAGTGGGATTTTGGCGACTCCGGCACTGATGACATTCCGGCTCCGGTACACACCTATGAAGATCAGGGATTATACGATGTCACGTTGGTGATTGATACCGGCGGTGACACGTTGTCCATTCAGCGACCGCAACACATCATAGCTTTAGCCGATTCACTTGTCGGCAGTGATATCTCTGGAAGCAAGGGGGCTGCAGTTGAAATGATCATCTATGAGAGAAACACAGTCCCAACGGGAGAATTCATTATCCCGTTTGATGTAAACGGTTCTCTTAATATAAAGTATGATTCCTTCTCAACTGAAGGTTGCAGAACCGACTATTTCGAAAAAAAGGAAAAAATCCATTCTGATACTTGGGTGAAACAATATACGATTCAACTACTGAACTCAACATCAGGAACATCACCTGAACTTGAGCCTGGTGATGGGCCAGTTATCAAACTATATTTCACAATTCCCGGTGCAGCCTCATCGGGACAGGAAGATACAGTCGAACTTAACGGGTATGGCATATATCTACCATCTTTCTCTGGTAGTATGCTAGACTACGCCCCGATCACTTTCGATGGGGTAGTTTCATACAATTGCTGTAATCTGCGTGGTGATGTCGATCACAGTGGTGGTATAGACGTGGCTGACCTGACTTATCTGGTAGCTCGTTTGTTCCTCGGTGGTCCTCCACCTCCATGCGAAGATGAAGGTGATGTTGATGGCAGTGGTGGCATTGATGTCGCTGACTTGACTTATCTGGTAGCCCGTTTGTTTCTTGGTGGACCACCACCACCACCTTGTTGATCGCAAGTACGTTTACGCATATAAGTTGCAAATTGAGAACCCCCGGTTACTGCCGGGGGTTTTTCGATCTTAGCTTTGCAAGAAGTGCTAAAACTTATCAGGAAGAAGATTCATGATCTCTATGACGCTTTATTACAGAGTTGTTTTTCTTTGATGACCCTCGGTCATATTTGATCTTGCGGCCATAGAGAAAATCATCTCCCCAGACCGACAGAGTGTGGGCAATCGGGGATCGTTTTAGACCAGCTCTGACGATATTGTGTACAAAAGTAGAAGGATGACTATATGGACAAACGCGCATGCACAATCCGCAGTCGGAACCTGTTTGCCTCCAGAATTGAAGACATTTCTCTACGTTTAAAGGCCATTTTTCAACACCGCGTACCGATTCCGGTGCTCCCTTAGGAATAGCGCCCGAAGGACAATTAATTGCGCATTTACGACACTTGGCACAGAAATCCTGAACACCAAATGCGATTGGTTTATCCGGTATAAGAGGAAGATCAGTGGTGATGGCTCCCAACCTTATTCTGGCTCCGAATTTCGGTGAAATAAGATAGCCTATGCGTCCCAGTTCACCCAGACCAGCATCATAAGCTACCGGAGGAAGCATAATTTGGTAGTTGCTACCAGAAACATGGGCACGAGCAGGGTAACCAAGACTACGAATGTACTGTGCCAGTGATACAGAAATGTGTGAACCCCGTAGATAGCAAGCGGCAGATTCTTCAGTGACTGGCAGCTTGGGGGCTTTCTCCACTCGGGAATAGTTCATTTCAATACAAAATACAATAGCATACTTGTGATTGTTTTCTATGGGTGTTCCCCATTGTTCCGGGCCGCGTCCTACATGTGAGTAAACCCACATCGGATTAAGCTTTGCGATACCTACATCGTCAGCTCCCAACAAGAGGACTAATTTTTTAATTTCAGATGTTATTTCAGTTTGAGATACATTGATACGCTTTGATGATGCAGGGCCATCCACTTGAGAGGTTAGATTTTCTATTACATCGAAAATATGGTCAATACTAGTTGATTTAACAGGATCATAGTAGCGACCACCAGGTTCAAGTAATTCGGGCAGATCTCGTATGTGATTATCAATTTCCCTGAACTCCGGCCGCAGTCGGTAATAATGTTCATATTGTTCTGTTCCGGGGAGGTACTCCTCGCGTGAAAAGATTACATCCCTTTCATCAACACGCTTCTTTACTTCTCCAATACTCAGCGGATGAACATCGCCGAAAGGAACAAAAAACAATACAACCAATAGCAGAGCAAATGTAAGAGGAATCGCCAGCAGATAATCGGGAAACGAAAGCAAGGTATACCCACTATACCAGATAAAGCACAGTACTGTAGATGAAATAAGACTGATAATTGCAGCGCGAGTTTTTTTCTCTCCTATAGAATATATTGCCAACACAATGAGGAATACACTGAAAGCTCCGCCTGTTATCAGATAAAATAGTGAAATCATGAGCTAAGAGATTTAAGGTTACCGGTATCTCTGGATGAAGACCACAACAATAGTACGTACATTTTTTGATCAAGTGCGAAAAAGATATTGAAATTTCATAAAAAATTGTCTGTCGGCAGCGTGTGCATTCTGCATCGAGCCTATCTCCCAATCATAGCCGTGAGTTGAGCCGACATAGAAAATTGTAAATGGATTTATCTTGTATGTGAGCAGTGGTTCGAAACTCAATTTTTCTGAGAAATCGTTGTATTGGATAATAAGCCGTAAAAACAACTCACGTGTAAACTGATAGTTCATGTTGCTGCGCAAAATAAAACCTTCATATAGTTTTTCTTTTGTGTCGTGATTTAGCAATTTGTAGTAGGTGTAATTGGGGCGGATAGTAAACTGCTGCAAAGGCTTAATCGTACACCAAAACCCAGCCTGGGTGGATCGACCCATCACGGGAAGTGGATCAACATTGCGAGCAATTGAATTGCCATAGCTGATATTTCCGCTAAACCGGAAGAAATCACAAGCGTTGTTGTTAATCCAAAGATTGAAGATACGGATATCGTCAAAACAAACACCGCGCAAACATTCTCGACTTATGAGGAAATTCATCTCTAAATAAGTTTGACCAGTCATGGTTATATTGAGCATAGGACGAATCCATTCATCTTTGCGTAGTCCATCGAAATTCCAGATGCGCCCAAAGCTGATCATCGGCGTCACTTTTGTGACAACCTTACCGTTGGGGCGGAAAAAGACACCCGACCAAATGTCCGCCATCCTTGTGCCATTGCGCAGCATGAATCCGTTATTAGCTCGAAAAGTAGGGCTGGTTTCCATGTAGTCGATATCAAATCCCCACCGACGATCATCGCGTTCGACACTCAAGTACACGGAGTGTCCATCGAATTCCTCGCCATCGAATGCTACTGTATGAACGCCATTGTCGAAAGTTGTGTCAGGCAGGTAATCTTCAGATATCCCAGGGAGATTAGGTTCCTCAGTGCGGCTGCCTATGAGCTGAGTTTCAAAACGGAATTTCTCAAAGAACCGTATTCCGGCATCTGCGCTGATCACAGAGTTGTGTCCGCCTCCATCAATTTGACGATCTGTAATCATAGCGCCTACAAATGAATCGTCAAGCAACAAGTGACGCACACGAGCAATGTTGGAGGTACTCTTGCCCAGTGGAGCAAACCCCGAACATTCCTCCATTGGCACGAAGTAAGGTGTATTTCTATCGCGAGCTGCCATGTAGAAAAAGCTCGTGCGGTTCATACGACCGGTCAGTTTGAAAGCGGCATCCGGATCGTTGATAGATCGGGTATAGAGGATAGTGCGGTAGGTGTCGTACAGATCACTGCCCTCCTGAAAAAACGGTCGTCGCTCAGGGTAGGACAAACCAAAAGTTGTATTGACATCAATCTGAGCCGCATCCGATTCTATCTGAGAGAAATCCGGGTTAAGAGCAACCTCGGCTGTAATGCTCGTGCCAATTTGGTAACGGACATTCAAAGCAACCTCGGCATCCGGGTTGTCATGTTCAAACTCCGAATGGTAATCGTCCGGATCACTCCGGCGACTTGCCTGATACCCAACCATCGATGGTAACACGTCGAGTTTGCTACCGGGTTTGACATTCCTTATCCCGTTTAGATAACCGAATTGACAGAAAAGGCACGGCTCTCCTATAGTCAACGGTGCCCACGAATATTTATATGAGTTATCACGCGGATGACTGCGCCAGAAAGTTGCTCGCCAGGTTTGCTCCTCCTTGCCCGGGAAACGCAAGGAACTGAATGGAATCGCCATCTCTGTTTGCCAACCGTCATCGGTGATGCGACCGTCAGATTCATAGACCAGGTCGAAACGCGAATCCTCGTTGCCGTTGGCTGTCCAACGCAGATCACCCTGCACGCCGAGAGGATTGACATAGAACTCATAAGCCCACGCAGCGTTGCCATAGGTGTCAAGGATGATACCAATGAAGTCGTCGGCAAACATTCCGTCGCGATCAGACAATGTGGCGCGAACCGTAGATGGATCGTCTTGGCAAACAAAGGCTAAATACAGGTTGGAATGGTCGTATCCGATCAAGACTTTGGTTTTAACCGAAGGCTCCACGTTGTCTTCCGGAAGAAACTGGGTGAAATCGGTCACTACTACTGCTTCACTCCATCCGGAATCACTGAGGTCTCCGTCGATGTCTATTCTGTCGGTGAGAAACGGAACATCTAAGGATGGAGGGGTTGAAGCCAGGGTGGTTATGGCGATGGTGAGAATTAGTATGTTTAGAAGAGTCGTTATCGCTGCTCGCATTGATCACCCTTCCCAGATGCAGGTTCTTTCACTATAAATGTTTTGTGGAGTATACGGGATGAACAATGCTCTGGTTTCACATAGTATCAATTCAAGCGTGATTATTTTTGTTTCTTGTCTTGTCTGATATAGATTGACTTTCAACTGGTCAGCCGGGCCAACCTCTCGTGGGCATCTATGATCTCTTTGATCTCAATTTCGGGATCACTCCAGTATTGTAACATCTCCCTGTAGTTGGCGATTGCCTCCGTGGTGTTGCCCAAACCTTCGTTGGCCTGTCCCATAATGTACAGCATGTACGGATATTGGTACCCGGATGTTCCCTGGTCGGGACCGGTCAGGTAGTCCTGGATCAACACCTTGCCCTTTGCATATTCGCCTGTCTGAATCAGAAGCGTGCCAATCTCGCGCTTGCTGTTTCCACCAGTCATACCAGTTCCCTGCGCAGCATCAATACCTTCCAGAGCTGCAATGAGAGCCGTCGTGTCGGCGGCGCATACAGCCTCGAACAACCTTACCGCTTCATCGGCCAGGGGCCATAAGCCTGAGGGAGTAATGGCCTTGAACTTGGCCACAGCTGTATCCAGAAGCGGGCGCACCTGATCGCAACGGGTGGGGTCGATACCTGCCAACATCAGGGGATAGTTTAGTCCTCCCAGTTGCGATGTCCAATGCGAACTCTGTTCAATGTAATAGACGGCGCTATCTACCATGTTGATACGATCATAGGAAGTTGAGATCTTTCGCAGCGTCCCTGAAACATAAGCGCTGTCCCCACTGCGATGAGCCTCGTCCAGAGCTGAGAAACAGTGCCCCAAAGCTGTTCGAAACTGCCCCGACCAGTTGGCCAGGTTAGCACGATCATTATAGTAGTTTACCATACGATATGGATCTCCAGCCACCGCCTCGCGATATTTTTCCAAAGTCTCGGCTGACTTGCCAAATTCCCGTTTTCTGATATAGAGATTAACTAAACTTGATAAACTACTGGTTCGTTCCGGAAACAATTCGTGAGCTAGTTCATACTCAGCAATGGACTCATCAATGCGTCCCATTTCATTGTATATTGACGCAATCTCCAGATATGGTTTAGGGGAATCAGGGTGGTATTTTCGCAATTGTTGTAAGTACTCAAGAGCCAGATCCAATCGATTGTAGACCCTGTAAGACTCGGCATACTGAGATAATGCTAATTGATAACCGGGGTCAGCTGCGAGTACTGTATCCCACTGGGCAAATGCCCCCACCGTATCCTGGTTAAACTGACGCAATGTGATACCGTAGAGGGAACGCACTTCCTTGTCATCGGGATAGTTTTCAACGTACGCAGCCAGCTTCACAAAAGCAGCATCGAATTTCTGCTTAAGCCAAATGTCCGAATAAACATCGAGCAAACTTTTCTCTCTGATAGGGAGTTTGCCCTTGTATTCTTGGGCCAGAGCAAACTGTGCCGCCCCTTCCTGCAGGTGACCACTGAAAGCATGGACTATTCCCAATCGCATGTACGCCATGGCAAAAGCCGAATCAATTTGGATGGTCTGGTTGAATTTGTCGATGGCCTGCTCGCGATGGCCTCGATCAAATAACTCCTGCCCTTCCA
>QNAG01000350.1 GCA_003641415.1 Candidatus Zixiibacteriota bacterium
AGAGATTGAGGTCTTCTATCTTCCTTCATATTCACCGGAGCTCAATCCCGATGAGTACCTCAATGGGGACCTTAAACACTGTATTCGCTCTGGCCTTCCTGCCCGCAGTGAGAAGGCATTGACAAAGAAAACTCGATCATTTATGCGTAAATTGCAAAATCGGCCAAAACATGTCAGCAACTACTTCAAGCACCCAAGGATTGCTTATGCTGCCTAACTTAACTGTTTAATCACCGGAGCAATAGCCGGTGCGGAGCAGAACAAAGTGCAAACTGCAAAAATACTTGGGGCTATCGGTAACGTATATCTGGCTCTTGGCAACAATAAGCTTTCCCAGCACAATCTGACAGAGGGACTTGCCATCGCCCGGGAAATAGATAACCCCGGAATCGAGGCAGCCATCCTGAATAACCTGGGTAATCTTTATCTGGTGCAGAACAACGATGACCAGGCTGCAGAAAAATACCAAAAAGCTTCTTTAGCTGCCACACAGTCCGGAAATAATTTACTGGCGGCACAATCCTCGGTTAACGGAGCGACAGCAGCCTTTCGGGCTGGGCTGGATGATGATGTTAAACCACTGCTTGATCAGGCGATCCAGCAGCTGAATCCTTGTAAAAATTCCACTTCTAAAGCCTATACCTTTATCAATGCAGGAATAATTTATTCTGATCTACGCACCAGATTACCCAGGCAAAGCAAAGACCTGGTCTTCGCCGCACTCAATAGTTTCAATAGGGCGTTAACTATTGCTCAGGAACTGGATGATATGCGAACTGCGTCGTACGCTTACGGCAACCTGGCCAAACTTTACGAAAATGAAGAACAATACCCGGAAGCACTTAAATTGGCTCGTCAGGCAGCTTTTTCGGCACAGATAAGTCATGCATCGGAAGCCCTGTATCAATGGCATTGGCAGATCGGTAGGGTTCTGGCGAAACAGGATAAGCTGGACGAAGCAATCCGCTCTTATCGTATGGCGGTCAACGACCTGCAATCGGTCAGGGAAGAGATGTCTTCCTGTTATACTGCACCCGACTCCTCTTATCAAAAAACGGCGACAATTGTCATCTCCGAATTGGTTGATCTGTTGCTGCAACGGGCTTCTAAACTACAACAGGGTGAAACTATCGAACCATTCCTGGTGGAAGCCAGGGATAGCCTGGAAGTTTTAAAAGTTTATGAACTACGTGAATATTTTAAAGATGATTGTCTGGACGCAGCCCGTTCAATTGAAAAAAGAATTGATGTTGTTTCGGAGAAAGCTGTTGTTATCTACCCGGTATTACTTCCAGATCGGGTTGAACTACTGGTCAGTTTTGCCGGCAAGCTTAAGCGCTATATTTTGCCAGTTGGAGTCGAAGAACTGAGTAATGAAGCACTTCTTTTACGCAAAACCTTAATGAAGCTAACAACTTGGGAGTTCCTCCCCCATGCGCAAAAACTCTATGACTGGCTGATCCGACCACTTGAGAAAGATCTCAAGGCAATCAGTGTCGATACGCTGGTATTTGTCCCTGATGGTGCGCTCAGAACCATTCCCATGTCGGTTTTACACGACGGCGAAAAATTTCTCATCAGCCGCTACCCGATCGCTATCACACCAAGTCTCTTTCTCACTGATCCCAAACCTCTCAATCACGAGGGGATCAATCTTCTTTTACTGGGAATCAGTCAACCAGTTCAGGGATTCTCCGGGCTCCCTTATGTTCTTGATGAAATCAGGGCAATCAAAGATTTGTATGGTGGCAAAACTCTGCTGAATGATCAGTTCCGCCTGAGCAATGTCGAAGAGTCCTTGAGAAAAGAGCCTTACAGCATTGTTCATATTGCCTCACATGGTCATTTCGGTTCCGACGTAGATAATTCTTTTCTTCTCACCTTCGACGAAAAACTAACCATGGATCGCCTCGGACAAGATGTCGGCCTTTATCGGTTTCGTGATACACCGCTGGACCTTATCACTCTGAGTGCCTGTGAAACTGCTGCTGGTGATGATCGTGCGGCTTTGGGCCTTGCCGGTGTCGCGGTTAGAGCTGGAGCACGCAGTGCACTGGCAACCCTGTGGCACGTCAATGACCCAGCATCGTACGAATTGATTATTGAGTTTTACCGCCAACTTGCTAACCCCGACCGCTCAAGGGCGGAGGCATTACAACAGGCCCAGCTCAAACTTCTCAATGATATGCGTTATGATCACCCCGGCTACTGGGCGCCGTTCCTGTTAATTAACAACTGGTTGTAGTGACACCAGCATGCTGCGAAAGATTCTACATAAACCCATAACTGTTGTAATAATTTCGGCGGTTCTCGTTTTTCTGCTTGTTAACGGACTGCGCAACGGTGGCTATCTGGAATTTCTTGAGCTTTCGGCCTATGACTGGTTTATTCGTCTGACGCCAAAGCAGACCAGTGAATCTCCATGGATTACGATTATCGCAATTTCCGAGGAGGATATCCAGTCCATCGGTCACTGGCCCCTATCAGATAAAACGATTGCGGAGGCTCTCACAACTATTCTCGATAGAAATCCCCGTGCCATCGGGCTGGACATTTACCGCGACATTCCCGTCCCCCCCGGACGGGAAGAATTGAATCATGTTTTTGCCGACAATTCCAA
>QNAG01000351.1 GCA_003641415.1 Candidatus Zixiibacteriota bacterium
AAAGAAAATCTACCTGAGGATACTCCATCCCTAGAGATTTGAATTTTGAAACCAAGTACTCCAATGTATTCTTGTATTCAGTGAAGACAATTAGTCGCTCATTTTCAATAAATGCGCCGTCTTTGCGAAGGTGTGATTCAATCCAATCAAATAGTTCTTTAAGCTTTGCATCTTTTGGACCATTTTCCAGGACGTTCTCGGGTTCTTGAACGGTCGCAGCCGGCCAACCGTATTTATCAAGCAAAGTGCTGATTGATTTCAATTCTTCAGATAACTGCGATCTGAATTGAGTCATCCACGAGCCCGTCCGCCTCGCGGCATCCTCTTCTTGCTGATTCTTTATGGAGTCATCACCAGTATCGGATAGTGCCTTATTAACGGAATTCTCGACCTCAGATACATCCTCCTCTTTGATATCTACGCCTTCTATATGTTGCCACCACGTTCGCGCAAATGAATAGGTTGAAGACAGAAGACGCTTTGTTAAAAGGGTGATTACAAAATCACAAATCCGACGTTCTCTTCTGCTAATCGAAGTTACTTTTGAAGTAATTGCATGTCGGAATTGTCTTAATAGGTCATATAGGTCTCTCTCCTGAGGGTGATTTTGGAGTTCGATTGGAATATTACGCACGGCTCGCTCTGCGAATCGCTTATGGGCACCTTTGGCTTTTAGTTCAGATTTGAGACGCCTAACCATAAGTAGATTGACCTGTTTCCGGTCAGAATCATCAAGCGTTGCCGTCTGCTGCATTCGTACCGGATCCAAAATTGACAACAATCCGGAAAAAGTTGCAGTGTAGCCATTATGGGGAGTTGCCGACAAAAACAGTCGATGTTCGAAGTATTTGGACATCTGCCTTAACATACGGCACCGATCGCTGTCATCTCCAAACACATTTGGAGATAGATTATGGGCTTCATCAACGATCAGCATCTGAAAGGGCAATCGGACTCCCTGCCAAAGAGACATTGCAGTTGCCCTAAAAGATTCCAGAACGTCTGGCTGTCTTAAATAATCCATGGAAGTTATGATCCTCGGATGAATACTCCATGGATTTGCATCAACACCCAATTGTCGTCTTATTCGGTTATGTTCTTCCCTTCCAACGATTGTAAAATCCAGATGGAATTTCTCTAGCAGTTCATCTTTCCACTGGCGTTGGAGTGATGCTGGGCATACAACCAATGTACGATGAATGCGACGTCTGGAATAAAGTTCTGAGAGTATAAGTCCTGCTTCTATTGTTTTACCCAAACCGACATCGTCAGCCAGCAGCAAAGAGACTCTGGGCATGAGAAGGGATTTTATTACAGGATATAGTTGATAATCTTCAATCTGAACAGCGTTATACCATGGTGATATTATGGCCAGTACGCTGTCCTGTTCAGCACGAGAAGAAGTTAAGCGATTGTGGCTCGTCCAACGATAGGCGTTGATAAATGATGAGTATCTGCTGGGTTTGTCCGGCAACGTTTCAGAATTCAAAATACCCGGAAATGTTATACCGGATAGCAGCTGGGGCTCAGATTCATTTTCCCACGAAATCCATTCCTCATCGGGGAATGTTGTACCGTCAACATATTGCACTGATATCAAATGAAAGTTACCTTCGCGAGCCCGGTTCTGAACCACATCACGAATAACGGCTGGCCTTCCTCTTACAACTGTCAATTGCCCAACTGTTGGGTTCGTCATCAACTACTCCTCGGTAACCTTTCCAGCTTTTTGAAATTTCTTGTCACGGATCCAATTATCAACTTCGTCAGTTCGGAATCGCCAGAGTCGTCCTGCCTTGTGAGCAGGTAATTCTCGCCTTTTGATCCATTTGTAGACAGTGTCTTGTTTGATCCCCAAATATGCGGCGATTTCACCTACCGATAGCCATCGATCATCTTTCACTGGTATCCTCCAGATGATGGTCCGTCCTCATTTTCGTTTCCATAAAATCGATTGAGAGTCCCGTTCAAAGGTGAATTAGGCTGTCCAATACATCCCAATTCATCCCAGATCAATATAGAGATAACGACTGATAAAGTCAACAGATTGAAATCAACAAGTGATACTGACACCTTAAGACGCTTTTTGATCCTATCTATCCCTTTTTTCATATGAGTTGACCGAGGATGCCCGACAGGGCCATAATCCTCTTTTTTTTATAGACACGACACGATGCGCTATATAACGCCTATTTTGTCTAACCCATACTCTGATACCACCCGGTCGATTTAAGGCCCCGTCATGAAGCTTGTAACCGATTTAGGAAATCGTAAGTCGTTGTCTGGCAATACCCGGATTCTCAGCTATTTTTAGTCTCGGACTTGGTCCATTTCCTGTCAAAAACGATCAAGCCAGCCTTCCCGTATAACTGCCCTTATTTCACGCGTACTATAACTTGATATTTCTTATGTCTGCATCGAGCTTTGAGCCGTAAGGCAATAGTAGTAATATTATTAAGATTAAACCGTGCAATAAAACAGCCAGCCCGGTCCATAAGACAGGGTCACAATTTCAATCTGATAGCTATATTTTGTTTGTCAGGCACTTGCCCCGACCTCCGGCATTAGCTGATAGACAATCATAGTGCATTCTGCTTTGTGACTATTTTGTGCCCATCG
>QNAG01000352.1 GCA_003641415.1 Candidatus Zixiibacteriota bacterium
AAGTCACGTCGTTCGCCAGTGCCCTGCTGACCAACGAAGAGAAGCGCATCATCTACCGTGGATTGCATGATGGAAGCCTGCGGGCTGTCGTTTCCACCAACGCCCTGGAGGCAGGGATTGACATCGGCAATCTGGATGTATGCATTATCGCTGGCTTTCCTTTTCACGTCATGCGCATGCGGCAGATGGCCGGGCGGGCGGGACGGCGAAGTGAAGGTGCTGTCATATTCATCCCGCACCCGATGCACGTAGTAGACAAGTTTTACCGTGAGAACCCCAAACGTCTGCTTACACAGCCACCCGAGTCGTTTGTTATTGACCACGAGAATCCCTACATTGCCCGCAAGCACGTGGTGGCCTGTGCAGCTAGTATGGCCGGTGGGGTTCAGCACCAGGAGCTAGAACTGTTTGGCAAGAACCTGGATCGCATCATACGGGAAGCGCGTGAGCACAAAGCGCTCGATGTTGTCAATACATCAGTCTACACAGCCCGCCGTCGCCGGGGCAAGAATGACCCGTGGGCGATTGGCAATATGCGGTCGGCCGAGCAAGACCCCTACGTTATCTGCAAGGCTCCGCCTGATAAACAGAGAGTGTGCAGCACTGAGGGCTGCACCGAATTTAGCAAAGGGGCAAAAAGCGAGGATGGCCGTTGCTCTTACCTAGTTCAGTTGATTGATCGCCAATATGTATACCGCGAAGCACATCCTGGTGCTGTCTTCGAAGATCGCGACGGCCACCTGTACGAAGTTGAGGAGTTTGATGATCGCCAGAAACTGGTCTGGGTGAAACCATTACCCGAAAACACCATGCGTCGAACATTCGCTGACGAGAACACCAATGTGACAATTGGCAAAGAGCGCGGACGGCGCGAGTTGTCTGGTGGCGCTATATTGGTCTGGGGCGATGTGCTTATAACTCGTGAATACTCAGGTTTCTTTGAGTATGACCTCATTCCGCGCCGACGGTGTCCCAGATGTCGGCGAGACTATGCAATGACGGTAGCATCCTGTCCCTCTTGCAAGCGCCGAACACGGCCCTACCTGGCTTCCTCGCGTCCAAAGTATCACGACTTTCCGGGTCGCTACCAAGAAGTCGCGTATTCAATCAAACTGGAGACCATTGCCTGCTGGCTCATTCTGCCTGCTACGCTTGAGACCCAACTTGCGGCGGTCTCGCGGTGCAGAATCCCCGGCCGAAAGAACCGGGTAGCGCAATTCCTACAAACCGCGCCGCCATTTAGTGACCCTGCAGACCTGGCGTCGGTAGTGGGATTGTCAACCGCCGAAGCAGAACCAGTCTTTGAGTATTTTGACCAGCGCCGGCGTGTTTTCTCATCCTCCCCAACGGTTCGCCGGCCCAAGAATACCATCCCGGTCTATCCTGCATTCTACGGTCAGTGTCTGCGTCATCACTTACGGCAGCATTTGCCAGAGGATCAGGCACTGGCTGTTTTTGCTCAGGTCACCGGTTATCCCGTGCTTACTGACGAGCGGCACGTGTGTCGTAACTGTGTAGGTAGCGTTCTCCTACCGGCCGCCCACACGCTGAACCACTTAGTGGCGCTGCGCTATCCAACCGTGGCCCTTGGAGACAGTCAGGACTTGGGGTTCACCACATACGTGCTACACTCACAGACCCAGGGTACGACAGTGTTCTGGTACGACAACTACGACGGAGGGATTGGAGCAGCGGAAAAGATCTTCGACAAGTTCGATGTCTTGCTTCACGAGGCGTTAGAGAGCCTGGATTGTGAGTGTCGCTCGGATGAAGGGTGTCCGCTCTGTACTCAGACACTCCAATGTGGCCGGCGCAATGGGGCGCTTAGCAAAACCGCCGTCAGAGGACTGATCCACCAACTTCTGAATCTGCCTCCCTACGTACCCACTGATCCACTCTACTGGACTGAGTCCGAGGCTCGAGAACGTGAGCAGGAATCTGAGACTCACGAGCAGGCCCCAGGTCCGGTACGGATGCCTTCTGAGCCTGCGTCTCCTCCCGCTGATCCTTTCCGGCTATTGCACGTGCAACATCACGTCCACGATGAAGTGTTGCGTAAAGCATTGGAAGTGCGCGGCGAAGAGATCGTTGCCGAGACACCCCCTGTGTCGATCCAGGAACTTCAAACTGCCTACCAGAGTGTGCTAAAGTATCCCCGGCCGACGGATTGGCGATTCCCGCCAGAGTGGACAGAGTATCAAGTCTTGCATGTTGACCAGGAAGCCAGCAAACATCTGGCCCATATGGCCTATAAGATCATCGTTCTCAATGTGCACCCAGATCGGAATCGAAAGCGAGTTGCTTGGGCTACAGAGGTGACCAAGCGAGTGAACGCTGCGTGGGAAGCCGTACAGAGGCACTGGATCCGACCTGACTCTGAGAGAGCTGTGGATAGAGAGTCCAAGTAAATGTATCCGGTCTCTCTTCCGCAGTTCACGGATATTGTCTTGGCTCTAGCTGAAGCCCAACACCAACACTCTCCTATTCTGGGCACGCCACACCTGTTCATCGCACTGATTGGGCTACGTTCTATCAAGTACACACCTGAAACGCGGAGGAAGTTGAATGTCTCTTGCTCTTAACCAACAACTGT
>QNAG01000353.1 GCA_003641415.1 Candidatus Zixiibacteriota bacterium
CTTTGAGAGAAGCAATGGTGAGGTCGTCTCCTTTGCCTGGACGTTTGAGCTAGTCAGTGGGCCAGTTCCAACGCCCACGCCACTGCCTGCCCCACTAGAAGTTGATCGAATTGGACACTTGCCTGAGGACGTCAAAGCAGTCTTTCCTTTGCCCGGTGAGATGTTCTTGCCTCCTCAGTACATGGAGGGCTGGTCGGATTTACTGGAGGGCAGGGAGATGCCACCAGTGCGGCTGACCGGTCCAGGCATGCGGCCAGTCTGTGTTGCTTTGGCATACTCCGAACTGCTAGAGCTAGGCACATTGCCAAGCGGAAACCACTTCTACGATCGCATTTACCTCACAGTTGATGGGGGTGATCCTGGTGACTGGCTGTATCCCATGTCCGGACATCCCATTCCCGGTTGGACAGTATCGCAGTGCATCGAAACGGCCTTGTCGCCTGGGGAACACATTGCCACACTCTATGTTGATCCATTCGATGCTGACTTGGTTGTCTACAGTTGGGCCTTTACGATTGAGAAGCGCTGACCTCAAGTATGCCGAACAGGATCTGGAAGATAGTTGGGTCTTTCTCCTGAGTAAAACAAACCGCTCGGGGGGCTCCTTGGGCTCGCTATAACGATATATCGATTTCCGGGCATAGAGTCTGTAAGAGTATTGCATGGCATACACACGGTCCGAGGCATTGTCAAGTTCTACGCAGGGGACCTACCCCCCGATTTCGAAGAAGGCAAAGTTGAGGAAGCTGGTACTTGGCTCTACTCTAGCCGCGACGCACCTTCTTTCTGGAATGGCTGCGGGACGGCCCACGATTTCGAGATAGAATGGGATGGCAAGTCAGCTAGTGGATATATGAGAAGGGAGAATCAAATATACCGGTATACCATCCCTTGATGGTTATCTTCACAGAGACTCTTGCTCAAGGTACAGCTATTGCGTATGTTCAAAAACGTGTCTGAAAAGGCGTCCAAGTGGTTCAAGGAACCTTTTAGTGCCGGTTCAAAAATAACTTCTGACTTTTGCCCGGGAAAACCTGGCCCAAACACTGAAGTTATTTTTGAGCGCTTTCTTAGTGTGGCTAGAATCTGTGGTAGAGTGCGGATCGGAATCAAGGCAGCTCCTCTTGGTGTAAGGACCAAAACCCGAGATGGACGACCACGGTTCAATGCGGTGCTACCAAGCGGTTTCTCGGCCGATTTTGAACACTCAGCATAACATGGTTTGGGTTTTCAGACACGCCCCAAAGGATAACGGGATTTCGGAACAGAACAGTGGAGGGAAAAACGCAGATGTACCCCGCTTTTGCCACTCTGGTAGGGCACGTTGGTCTTTTTTATATGCCAGTATTGCCCCACAGATTCTTATATGATTGATCGGAGAGAAGCAACATGAAGATTATCCCCAAAAACAAGTGCCACCTGATTCGTCGCTCACGTTATCTTGCCAAGCGAGTGTTACTCGTCTTGGTCTTGATACTCTTGTTACTGCTGGTCACCCATTTACGGCTCGTCGTATCCACGATACAGTTCTTCTACAAGATGGGACAGTTTCCTCCATGGCTGAACATGATCAGTGAAGATGCGGTAGAAACGTACCCTCTTAACGAGGAGAAACAAATAGCCCGTTTGCTTCTGGAGCAGACGGAGCAAGATCGACGCCGTATGATCGCGGTGTATCAGGTGTATATCGAAATTCTTTCGTGGAAACCAGGTCCTGGCAGTGAATCTTCCTCCGCCTCTAAGCTCTTTGTCTTGCTACGTTTACTCTTCAATGTGCCCGAAGAGTATCCGCGAGATGAAGCCAGATTCTTCGGGGGCTGGATAATCCTGCGAGTACACGAAGATGAAATCTTGACAATGGATGCCTCGACACGCGAAGATGGAAACATGATAGTTAACTTGCTTTGGCCTCTCGTATACGAAGATGAACAGTTGGTTCTCCAGGGTACTATTTTCGCGTATCGTGGTTTTCCTTACGACGGGATGGGTGAATATGATTATTTCGCTTCCCATTTCCTATTACGATCCGTGGATGAGTTAAAGTGAACAGAATGCTCAGTCCCCGTTTCCGAGGGGAGAAAATCAAGCAATGGAAGAAATGCACCAGGAAAACGAGAACACAAGAATATCCAAGGGGCTGTTTGTAGCAAGCATATTGATTATTGGAATACTACTATTTGGCGGTTGCACAAGACAACCGGAACAACTCCCAGTGTCCAGATTCACCGCGATATCCACTCTAAACTTGCCAGAGCCTATACAACAACGTTATCGAGATGCCCTATTTACCGTTACCTGGTTTGAGCAGCCGTTTGATAACTACTATTATCATTTAGCTTTGTATAATGATGGTTCCGTATCCCACAGCCTGTTTTCCAATCGAGGTGAACAAGGTGGTATGGCCCCTTACCAATTAACTGAGGAAAGGCATGCAGAAGTTCAAAGACGATTGGAATCATTGGTAGGTAGCGCTTCACGTGATCCCTTTGCCGGCCAGACTGTCATTACACTGAGTTTTGTCTGGCACGGAGAATATCAGGAGCTGTCTTTCAATGAATCAAGTTGTCCCGCTGAACTCTCCCGCTTGATCGA
>QNAG01000105.1 GCA_003641415.1 Candidatus Zixiibacteriota bacterium
AAACATAAGCGTATGTTTTTTTAGCATCAGTATCATTGACAATCTCAAATCGCTTTGGCGCCCAAGCCATCATAAACGGGGAAAGAATCAGTACGTTGCCCATCATACCGAACTTGTACGCTAAAGAGTAGATACCTACCGAGCCGAGGCTATCTAGCCTTTGAAGTAGAAAACGATCTCCGAAATGAAGAATAAACATTCCAAACCAGCTCCAAGCGAGAGGGAAGGAATAGCTAATCATCTCTTTAAGAACACTAAATGACCAAGATATTTTAGTTTTTCGTAAAGTATATGCAGTCAGGAAAATTCCAGCCAGGCTGCTGGATGTCAGACCAGCGATAAGAATACCCTTGATCCCCATATTGTATTGAGTAATAAGCAGGATATTCAGCATCAGGGATATAGCCAGTTTGGATAACGAAACGGAGACATAAAGCGTTGATTGCTGTTTAATACGAAACAGAGTCATCGGAATTTCATTGGAGAGATTGATGATCATAGTGATAAAGACCAGAACGAAAAAACCTGAGAATTCTGATGAATCCAGTACCAGATCTGAAATTTCAGAAGAGTAAATTATTAATATGGGGAGGAAGACAGCAGAGATTCCCCAGATGGTTAGCATGGCAATACTGATAACCTGATCCTTGCGTTTCTGATCTTCGTATTCGTAGTAGTAACGAACAACAGATTGGGCGATACCCATTGCCAGAAGTAAACCAATGATATAAGTAGTAAGATCAAGCAGTTCTAGGATTCCATATTCTGCTGCCATGAGATAATGTGTATAAAGCGGAATGAGCAGAAATCCTATCCCTTTACCAAGCAGGCCTCCCAGACCATAAACAATTGAATCTTTGGATACTGATTTAATGGCACTAAACATAGTGGGTTTCAACCTTCTCAGTATCAGCCTTGGTTATCAATACTATGTAAATCATGTTTTGAAT
This sequence comes from Candidatus Zixiibacteriota bacterium, assembly GCA_003641415.1. Classification (GTDB taxonomy): domain Bacteria; phylum Zixibacteria; class MSB-5A5; order GN15; family FEB-12; genus B120-G9. The sequence goes on from QNAG01000105.1 coordinate 951, forward strand.
AATTTTAATACCTACGGAACTGTTTGATTGCTCTCTCAAACAGTTGCTCCAGAGCTTGAGCTTTGGATTCCCAGTCATATTGCTTTAATACTTTCTTTCTTCCAGCTTGAGCCAATTTGGCAGCATACTTACGATCCATGAGCAGCTTAATTACGGCTTCAGCAAATTGTACAGGAGTGTCAGCCACCAAAATATCTTCATCCGGGGCAACATTAATCCCCTCACAACTAAGACTGGTCGCCACTATTGGTATTTCCGACGACCATGCTTCCAAAACTTTATTTTTAATGCCGGCTCCAGTAATCAGTGGACAGATGTACACCCAAGCGGAACCTATATAAGGTTTAAGATCATCTACTGTGCCCATTACGGTTATCCTGTCAGAACTTTTTCCCAGTGCTATTAATTCTTCAGAAGGATTCCGGCCTACAATTGCCAACTCTATCTCTGGTATCTGCTTTTCTATCAATGGCAGTACTGAGTGACAGAAAAATGTCATGGCTTTAATATTCGGTCCATAGTTCATTACACCAGTGAAAATCAGAGTTGGTTTTTCAGTAATCTGGAATTTTTCATTATAACTGTTTGCATTCACACCGTTTGGGATAACAGTAATATTAGACCTTGGACAAAGTGAGCGCATTATAGCGGCATCTGTCGGCGAAGTTAGCACAATTTCGTTAAATCTGCTGTATAACTTCTTCTCAGTTTGTCTGACAATCAACCAGTCTTTGGTAGCCCGCAGTTTATTAGCCAAGCTGGATTGCTGATTAATCTCCCTCCGAAAAAGAAGAGATGTATCATCGATGGCGTCGAAGACAATTGGGAGCGTTTTGCAATTTAGGACATAGTTCAGAACAAAAGCGCTGGCGACAAAGATCAGATCATAATTATTCCCCTCAAGCAAACAATCCAGGCTATTCTGCATTTTTTTTGACTGGCTGCCAGGTCCAAATGTTATTGATGACGGCGAAATCCATGAAGGTATCCGTTTTATCAGTGGAAGTGTATCAGGAACTGTTTCCTCAAGCTTGACGATTTTAACTTTGTCAAAAAGGTCATGAAGATGTTCAAGCTCTTCTGGGGATGGCTCTATCTCCGGAGCAAAGGAAAGCAGGGATATTTCATGTCTGTCACACAATGGTCGTAGCAAATTATAAATACGAAGTTCCAAGCCGCTTCGAATCGGGTAAAGCGGAACTGGTGAAAGAGTAAGAATCTTCATCCGTTCAGTACTTTTTCTAATAGTTCAAAGTTTCTTTCTGCTTTAACTTTCATCTCGAGAGAGAAAGTGGCCAAATCGCCTGTAATTTTCTGACGCTTGCCCCAGAGTTTGTCAATAGTAGAAATGAGAATCGTTGAGTCAAGTTTAGGTAAATCAAGACACCACTCTGGGTGATTTAATTCTGTAAACAATCTGGCAACTTTTGGCATGTATGAAATTCCCAGTACCGGACATTGGTTGATAATCGAAAAGAGAACGGCGTGGAATCTTTCCCCAATGACCAGATCAGCTTGCTTCAACAGACCTAAAATCACTTCCGGTGTATGAATACCATCGAGAAATCCAACGCTTCCCTGCTTGCTGATCTGTGCGGCTATTTGTCTCATGCCCGGTCGGTCATCAATATCAGCCAATGTTTGCATTGGAATAAACCAGATGGTGGCGTTATATTTCTTGATCAGATGTTCACAACAAGCAACCAAAGCTTTTACATATCCCGGTCTGTCAACATGCCGACCACATAAACTAATAGCGATTACAGGGCTGTCACCTTTTTCTAATTTGTAATCGCTGAGAGTCTCTGTTATTTTTTTTAGTAAGGCAGGTTCCAGCAAATATGCCAGATCAGCAGTAACGTGAACTTTATCGCCGCTAATTCCAATTTTAGTTAGGAGATCATACGAAAATGATTCTCGCACAGTAATCAAATCCACCCTATTGAGCACTTCCCGGATTTTCTGACGTGACGACTCGTGGTGAATTGGACCCACCCCAACACCTATTAGAGCAACTTTTTTCTTTTTCTTGAGCGCTTTGTCTATTAGGTTGAGGAGGTTAAGCAGGTAGATGTTATAGTCAGGATGGTCAAAAAACAGTCCCCCCCCACCAACGATAATCAGTTCAGCCCCCTTGAACGCTTTCAGGCAGATTTTATAATTTACTCGACCGCGGCCAAGCAGGCGGATAAGATGATCAGTAAAGCGAGTTGTAAGAATTGAGGATACTGCTTTTACAGAGTGAGATTGATGCGTATGCTTTGGATTACCAGAAAAAACAATTATGTTTTGATCCCATTGTTTCCGTCTCAACTGCCCCAACATACTTGACAGAATCGCTTCATCACCGGTATTAGCATAACCGTAGTAACCCCAAATAGCTGTTTTTGGAGAACGCATTACTTATCACTCATACTACAACCGCACCAAAATAAATGACTCAATACCGACCTTGAAGCTTTGAATACTATTACTCCAAACCTAAAACATTATGAATTACCGGTCGGGCTGCCTTAGCCATGATATCATATCCTTTGTCGTTGACATGCACGGGGTCGATAGAACAATCACGCGGCAGAAATCCGTTATTATCCTGAATAGCCGCCGCATAATCAATCATTGGTAACTGATTAGTTTTAGTATACTCACGAATCCAGTCATTGAAACTGTTGACAGCATCCACAACACTGAATTCTCCAATAGTCGCTGCCGGACGTCCGGATGGAACCATTGTCGCTACGATTGGTATGATATCATTTGCTTGAGCCAATTGCACCATCATTTGCACAGCATCCCGTAACTGGTTACTGGGGGTAGTTGGTCTGATATTTATCGAACAAATCTTTATGACAACCGCCCGAGGTTTCAGGTCTAAAACGTTCGCTTTGTACTTACTTATCAGGTCTGGCACAAAACCGCCAACTCCCCTGTTAACTGGATGGAATTCAGGGAAGTGTTTATCCAAATCCCAGCTGTTAGTAATGGAAGCCCCGAAAAACACAACTCGCAGTGAGTCTGTTTTTCCTTCGGATACCTCCTGTCGTATTCGAGAGATTTCTTCTGCTCTGGGGATTGCCGGTTGTGATTGCCGAGAGGTCCCAGTTAGTTTCCGTTTCAGCTCTAAGATAGGATTACCACCATACATGATGTAATGGAACAACCCCCAGATGGCAAACAGATTTAATAGTATCGATCCGATTAGAATGATTTTTAACAGATTAGACATCTCTCCTGTGCCTTTCAAGTATCTAATTAACTTATTTCAGGTTTACTTTACGAGCCGGATTACCTAAAACTGTAGAATTATCCGGCACATCTTTCATGACAACACTGCCAGCTCCAACAGTACAGTTTTCGCCGATATTTGCCATGATTACAACATCCTGTCCAATCCAGCTATTCCTTCCAATCTTGATAATCACATTTTCATCTTCTGTTTCTTCTTGATTGACACGCTGGTCTGGGCGACCATGCTGATACTTACCTGAAACAATAGAGACTCTCGCGCCAAACAACACATTCTCGCCGATATCGGCATAGCCTATGAAAGAGTAAGCACCAATTGTAACTCGCTGAGCGATTTTATTGTTACGATGAGCCAGCCAACTTCCAAAGATAAAATTCGTGTTCCAGGAAACTGATGTACAGGTAGCCCAGTAGAACGCTCTTCGCATATAGTTGCCTAAAGGGGTAGGAATTATACTCAGGATTTCCTTACAGGCGCTAAATGCTCTCTCACAATTATTCCCTGTAAGCCATGTTTCCAACCATGATAAAAATATCATGGGGAATGCGACCAAAAAACCTATTACAAAAAGAATCCCTTTACAAAAAGTTCTCATTGCTACCCCAAGTACCTCCGTTTAAGATTTTCCAAACCGCATACATACTGTTTGAATCTGAGTTCGTCAGATGGTATCGGATATCGTTTTAGCCGGAACATATCAGTTTGGGATTGCGTATTATCAAACCCTTCCACACCTGTAACGGCTGCTATGTAACCCGCATTTTTCAGCTCCGAGATAACTTCCTCATCAAAATCTACCCACTGCCCGTTTGGATAACAAAAAATATCTGCTTTCGAATTCAGTTGGTTTTCGATTCGTTGTTTAGGTTGAATTATCTCAATACGCTTCTGTTCTAATTCAACTTTCGACATAATGGGGTGAGTTTTTGTGTGAGGATGAAAATCTATACCGTGTTTCTGCATTTCTGCAATTTCAGACCATTTTAGAGGTTCATATTTACCGTTAGGCTGAGAGGAAATATCAACTTTAAGAATTTCTACCAGATGATTAAGTAGTTTTATTTTATTATCATTTGATAATGTTTTGCAATAACGGGTGATAAGTTTGATAGATTCATTACGATCAGTAGCGTTGCTCAGGGTAACATCACCCCTCTCCATGAAGCTCAAATCGAGCTTTTCTTTGGAGGTATTATTTATAACATATTCAATCTGATCCCACCAAAAAAACAACTTCCGGTCAATATAATCAGAGGTGAGAAAAATCGTTGCAGGATAGCCATAGTTACAAAAAATATCAAAAGCATTAAGATAGAAATCACGGTAACCGTCATCTACAGTGAAAACTACAGCCTTATATGTAGCCTTTTTTTCACGCAATTTCTGAACGTATTGCTTAAGCGATAGGACCTGATAATCATTTTCCCTCAAAAAAATAAAAAAACTCTCTAACAAGTTTGGATCCATGCCTGATGAGTCCGGATTTGTTTGAGATGCTATTGCGTGCATCATAAATATCGTAGCTGTGTTACGGGTATAACGGTTAAACAACCTATAAAGATTAAGGTTATCCACTATCTTTAGAATCAGATCTTTCATATATTCAAAAGTTGTATAACAGTCCTATTAGAAAAAAGGTATTTCTATAGTAATATCGGTTTTTAGCATATCAGATTGATCTGGGCCCCCAAGTTATTCCGTCCTTACCAGACACTCTCCATCTTCCTGCATGGCAGTGTATCCTCCTACCATATAACCACTGCCATTCTCCAGTTTAGATACCATTTCAGCCATCCTTTGAGGGGTGAGGTATTTCTGATCATACTTTTTAAACTCAAACAATGGGGCAGTTTTCATAGCTTCCTTATGTTTGGCCAGATATTCTTCCATAGTGCAAATAACCTTAGCTGGATTACCAGTAGCGATTGTGTCAGGAGGGATATCATTAGCTACTACAGAGTTAGACCCTATAACCGATCCCGGACCAATTGTTACTCCCGGGAGAATAACAGTGCGAACACCGAAATGACATGACTCATGGATAGTGACGCGGCCAATTATAGTTGCATCGAGGTATTCGTTTGGCATGGCGTCATGGGCTAGAATAATACACTCTTCGCCAAAACCACAATTGTTACCAATCGAAATCAAACAGCAATGGGATATATCAATTCCCGTCGAAAACGGCAGATTTACTCCTTTGCCAAGTTTCATCCCTTTGGCTCTCAGAACATTCCACCACCGTTTCTTACGGGCTATTTCAATTTTGGATTTTATTCTACCCAGCAGATTAAGAATTAGTCCAATCACTGTTTACCTCCGAGAAAATTATACTATCGACTGATAATCGGGATATTAGGGCTATCCACTTTTCACTTGTTGTAATCAAAAATCCTATTTCCATATATCAAATTTCGGCATACGCCTGTCAGGACGGGCAATACTCCATCCTTATATCAGTCTATTGTTAATATCGGCTAATATCAATTTTAATTTTGATCTGTTGATACGATACGAAATCTGTTTCCAAAGTGCATCGAAAACTTATATTTAGAACATGAGTGATCGTTTGAAAGCCTTAATCTTGACCCATAACTATCCTCGCTACCAAGGGGATTTTGCCGGAGTATTTATATCCTTATTGGCGAAGAATCTCCCTGAGCAAGGCATTGATCCAATTATATTAGCTCCGCATGATGCTGGCGCCGCTGAGCGAGAAGAGATTGATGGGGTTACAATATATCGCTTTCGCTATGCCGACACTGACGCTAAAGAGAATATCGCTTATCGAGGGAATATGCATCAACTGGTATTGAAATCACCGACAGGCATCTTTCGTTTCAAGCATTTCCTCGACAGTTTTCGTAACTCGGCATTGGACATCATCGAAAAAGAGCATATCCAGGTTGTTGCGGGACATTGGCTAATTCCAACCGGCATTGTAATGAGATCAATTAAAAAGAGGATCTCATTACCAATGGTACTATCTTCGCATGGAACCGATATACGCCTGATGCGTCTTTATTCGGGGATTGTTTATCAATATTTGAAAGGATTTTGTCGTAGTCTGAACCGTTGGACAGTCGTTTCTAATTTTCTACGTGAGGCTGTGCTGGAAGCTGATTCAAAACTGGAGCCGATTCTGGAAGTGTTGCCTTTACCACACGACGAGACCCTGTTTTATCGGGATACTGCGGTCAAACGAGACCCTAATCTGATGGTGGCGGTAACTCGTTTCACCAAACAGAAACGAGTCGACTTCCTGATTAAAGCATTTGCCCGAGTGACAGAAAGAAACCAGATGGTGTGCCTTGAACTGTTTGGCAGTGGTCCCCTGAAGAGTGAAATCATAGATATGATTAACCGTTTTGGACTTAAGGAACGGGTAAAACTGCATAAAGCTGTTCCGCAGGAACAGTTGCGTGAAGTCTATAATCGAGCATCGGTAGTGGCGCTTAATTCATATCAGGAAGGGTTTGGATTGGCGCTGTCGGAAGCAATGTTGTGCGGGGCAGCAGTGATTGGAACCGCCAGCGGAGGGATAACCGATATCATCACGCATAATGAAAATGGTTTGCTTGTCGAGGTCGACAACAGCGCAGCACTGGCAGAAGCAATTATGCAATTGTTTGACAATGATGAACTTCGCTCCAAGTTAGCTGATGCCGGCCACGATCATGCCCGTCAGACCTATGCATCCGATTCTCTATCCAAACGGTACGCTGAGATAATTAAAGAAGCAGTGAAGAAGTAAATTATTCTTCCTAAAGAAGTTAATTTAGAGAATTTTCATAGCGAAATGTTTATTGTTGTTAGTGCTCTTAAAAAGGAACTATGATGTATTAATAGCATTGGAAAGAATAAGGCTCTGACGAAATCGTTTTTTGCAGTTTTTAAGACAAAGCTAATTTTTCGAGAGGATACTAAAGTTCTCTTGGCTTCGAACAAACGAAAAAACTATCATCTAAAAAGGATGGAGGAAAAGAATAATGGCTAAGGAAATATCAGAAGAAAATGTTCAGAGTGCAATAGCTCAGGTAAAGCATCCCGCAATTGACCGTACATTGGTTGATCTGAAAATAGTTAAGGAAATATCCGTCAATGACAATAAAGTCAGTGTTATTATGGCATTCCCCTTTCCTAATATTCCCATCGGTGATATGCTCGTGAATAGTATAAAAGAACCTATTGAAAAACTTGGCGCTGAAGTTGAAGTAGAAATAACAAAGATGACTGAAGAAGAACTGGAAGGATTTCTGGCCATGGAAAAAGAAAGTTGGAAAGGGGACATATAATTCAGTCCGAGATTTGAGAGAATTATCAATGTGTGCTTTTCCCTCGGTATCTAAAGTCGAACTTATCTGATTTATAGCAAAACAATATAATGTAATAATAGGTATCATTATTATTGATGTATTTTTTCTCGTTTATACAAAAAGCGATTCTTTTAATCGGAACGTTATTCTTACAATCGCCATAGTTATGGATTTGAAGATATTAATGCTCAGTTGTATAGAAACACTGACACGCTGAGATAGAAGTAACGGTTAAGCTTGAGAAGTAAAACGGCCACCCCTGTCAAAGAGTGGCCGTTGAACATTCCTGTATATCATCTCTTAGTATAAGATGTACTGTCTATCAGCAAGGAGGTGGAGGTGGACCACCAGTAAAGAGATAGGCTACCAGATAAGTGAGGTCTGCCACATCTATTGGTGTTCCAACACCACCTGTACCGTCTACATTACCTTCCTCGACACAAGGTGGTTGGGTCCCGCCACTGAAGAGGTATGCTACAAGATAGG
>QNAG01000354.1 GCA_003641415.1 Candidatus Zixiibacteriota bacterium
CATAAGTGAATTGGATGGATGCATGGGCTGCCGGGACCAGGCAAAGCGGGTAAGCTGTTTTAGAATCTTCTTTTCGTTTCTTCGCCGCGGGCTGACGGCCTGCGGCGGACCTGCCATGGTGGCTTATATCCGGGATCTGTCGTCAAAGGACATGGTCGGATATCGAACGATGCCTTCATCGCGTTGCGCCTGTATGTGGACATCTTATGGGCAGCTCTGTTTGGGGCAATCCTCTCCGCATCTATCCTGTAAACGGGAAGATCACGACGCCGAAAGATACCAAATGATCGCTGATGCTTTGCTTGTTATCGTGCCTTTTGGCTTCATCGGATGTTGATACAGCGATTTTTACTTTGCATACGGATCCTTTTGGCGGGGGTTGTAAGAGACCTCGAAAACGGGGACACAGTGAGGGCGCAATCGATCTTGAATCTTTTTCTCCAAACACTCTTTGAGGAAACGATAAGCCCCCTCCCTGTCTTCGTCCATCAAAACGGCCAAAAGCCGTTCCACTTCCAAGGGATCAAGCTCAATCACCACTTTTCCGGTTAATTTCATCCTTTTCTCCTCCTTGACCTATATCGGCAGGTTCAACCAGGAAAAGACACCTATCATTTTCAATCCCATATAGCCCATGACTGCAATAAAGAGGTATTTCAACTGCTTAGCAGGAAGAAGATGGGCGGTCCGGGCACCTACCGCTGCCATTGGAATACTGCATCCCGCAAGAAGGATCCATTGCATCCAGTTAAGGTATCCTGTGGAGTATGGGGGCAAACCTTGAACCCCCAATCCATTAATGAGAAACGAAACCGCACCCCCAATGGATGTAAATATCATCAGGGCGGTGGATGTCCCCACGGCTTGGTGCATTTTGAATTTTAGAAAGAAGACCATGATGGGGATCATCAAGACGCCGCCTCCGATGCCAATAATTCCTGAAACAACACCCAAGGGGAATCCCCACAGAACATACGGGAGAAGGTTTTCCGGTGGCTCAGCGTCCACTTTAGGGGGTTTGGCGGTCAACATGCGGATTGCTCCGAGAACAATCGCTATACCAAAGGCAACCGTCAAGATCTTCCCAGGTAAGATGGCCGCAAGGAATGCGCCAAAGAACGCCCCGATGGCACCCGTGATTCCAAGTGCAATCCCCGCCTTCCAAAGGACGGCACCTCTTTTATGGTGGGCAATTGCGCCGCTTAAAGCGGTAGGCAGGACAACCAATAAGTTTGTTCCAAAGGCCACGCGAATAGCGATGGTCGGATCAACACCAATAGACTTCAACACCCAGAACTGAACGGGAACCATAATAAAACATCCCCCGACGCCAAGAAGGCCGGACGCAAATCCTACCCCTACCCCAGTCATAAGCAAAATAATAATTTGAGTGGCGTGCATTTCCATTTTTAACACCTCCTCTTTAACCAGGACTTGAAGACATGGACGTTTTCCCACAAACAAATTTATATTCCCATATATGAATATAATATACTTCTTATTATTGTCAAGGATTTTCTGATCATCAAAGGGGCGTCAAATCGTTTCGCCTTCTAATATTCTCGCGAATCCAATGTTAGGTTCCTCACGCGCCCGGAACGGTTTGTGTGCATGGTGCAAGCTCTCTGGATATTGGGAACTCCTCCAACTATGCGGATTTCTTTGTCCCGCTGAACCGAATCCAAGAGGGAACCAATCAGCCCACGCATACCTACAAGACGGAGCTGTCCTTGAACTGGTCTCCCACGGCGACCACATCCATCTCGCCTCTCATCAGCTATACCTATCAGGATAATGACGACACACCGTGGGAGAGTCAGAAGTTCAACCTCGGTGTCAATGCCTGGTGGGCCCCAACGAACAAACTCAACTTTGTGCTTGCTTACAATTTCTATCACGAGAAGACGACAACGGATTACTGGTTCACCTATTTTAACGGGTGAGCGGGCTCAACCTTTACGCCCCAGGTTGGGGCGGCGGAAGATACCATCGATTATACGATTGATTATCACGCCATTTCCCTTACGGCGAATTATCAGCCGACAAAACGGTTGAACTTCAGCGGAAGTGTCGCTTATACTTACTCGAAGGCGGGATTTGAAAATGTCCGTTTCCCGAATATGCTTTCTCAGTTGATCTCGCTAAATCCCAACTCCCCGCAGAATTACGCATGGGGCGCCTTCAAGAACGAATGGCCAAACAAGTATCCTTCCTTCGATGAGATGAACGATTTTTCAGATTTGGAGATGAGCACCATCGACGTGGAGTAACCGCTAATTATCGTGTCAAGGACAACCTGCTGCTGAACTTTACGGCTAACTACCGAAAGTTCACCGATAGCGAATACTACATCTATGACGGGGACGGATCCATCACCTATTTTGGCATTGGGTTACAGTACCTGCTGTAGAAATCTGGTGCCCGGGGGTACGCCCCCGGACACCATCGTCGACGGGAAATACTCCTTGAAAACACTCCAAAAACTTTAAAAAGGCTTTTTCGCTTGGATGAACTGAGCGGCAGGAGTTTTCGTGGTGGTGGTATATACCCTTTTCACACCCGGGAGCGCTCTACCATTTA
>QNAG01000106.1 GCA_003641415.1 Candidatus Zixiibacteriota bacterium
AGAAATAGCAAAATAGGGACAGTGGACAAAGACCAGTATGTCAAACGGCCTGCCGTTTGACAGTCAGCTGTTTTGTTATTATAATTCCGCGTAGGCTGGGGGCTTGTCTCCCAGCGGCTATGCCGCAACCATTCCTATCCCGCCGTAGGGTGCGGTCTTGTGTCGCACCAATCCAACGGTGGACACAAGGCTCGCAGCTACGAGAACCGTGGATTGACACTTCCGGTCCAAACGAGTTTAAGCGTGCCATCCAGCCGTAACATATTTCAATGAGGTAACGCGCTTGTCCTCCTTGCACCTTAAACCATTTGTCGTTATAATATGCGTTAAATAAAGTACTAATCTCTCGATTTCAGGAGTTGAATAATGCCCGATAAAAAAATTACCCCCGCACCCCGATGGGACCTTGATTCTATTTTCCCCGGTGGCAGTAAATCCACAGAATTCAAAACTCATCGCGAAAAAGTCAAGTCTGACCTGAAACAAGCAGCCAAACTGCTTGACGAATTACCTGAAACTATAGATGACTCCTCACTGAGTTTATGGACTGATTTTATTTTGAAGTACCAGGCTATTATCGCCGATATCGTATTGATTCAAGCTTTCAGCGGTTGTCTGACAGCACAGAATGTCGAAGACGCCGAAGCTCATGCTATCGAAGGGGAAGGTGATGATTACCTTGCTCAATGGAAGAAACTAAATGCTGGATTGGAAGCTCAGTCCCTGAAACAGTCTGATGATCAGTGGGCGATGCTTGTCAAGGCTCCGGCGCTTGAGGGTTTATCGTTCCCTCTCAACGAGTTGCGCATGATTGCCAAAAGCAAAATGCCACTTGAGAAGGAAGCATTGGCGCTCGAGTTATCGGTTAATGGATATCATGCCTGGAATCGGTTGTATGACAAGATGGCCGGGGACCTTCAGGCCGAATTTGAGGAAGACGGCGAAAAGAAAAAGTTATCCATGGGACAACTTGCCACCAAGATGTCCAACCCGGATCGCAGCATTCGCGAGAGAGCTTTCAAAGCGATGTACTCAGCATGGGAAACACGCGCCGATCTGGCCGGAATGGCGCTCAACGCTCAGGCGGGATTTCGTCTATCGTTGTACAGCAATCGCAATTGGAGTTCGCCTTTGTATGAGCCACTGGTCATGGCGCGAATGCAGGAGCCAACACTGGATGCTATGTGGAGTGTTATTTCCGACCAGACTCACAAACTTCAGCCGTATATCGAAGCAAAGAAAAAACTGCTAAATATCGATAAGTTCCGTTGGTACGATGAGTTTGCGCCGTGTGGTAAATCAGATGCAGCTATTTCTTTTGACGAAGCCGGCAGGTTCATTGTAGACAATTTCCGATCCCTGTCTCCGGACCTGGCTGATTTTGCCCGAATGGCTCTGGACAAACACTGGGTAGAGGCTGAGGATCGTAATAGTAAGGCTGGTGGCGGATTCTGTACCGGTTTTGGACCCATCAATGAATCACGGGTTTTCATGACATATGCTGGAACGTTTGAGAATCTGCTTACCCTGGCACATGAACTCGGCCACGCCTATCACCAGTGGGTCATACGGGAAAAACCTTTCCTGGCTCAGGACTATCCTATGCCTTTGGCCGAAACAGCCTCTATTTTTGCTGAAACAGTGGTTATCGATGCTGCCCTGCAACAGGCAACCGATCCACAGGAAAAGCTAATGCTGCTCGATCAGAAACTCCAGAGCGCGTATACCATGTTTACCGATATCCACTGCCGCTATTTGTTCGACAAGGCATTTTATGCCGAACGCGCCAACGGGATTGTGCAAACAGAAAAATTGAGTGAAATGATGATTGAAGCTCAAAAGAAAGCTTTCGGTAATTTGCTGGATGAGTCAGGTTATCATCCCCTGTTCTGGTGTTCAAAACTCCACTTTTATATCACCGGCGCTCCATTTTATAATTTCCCGTACACCTTCGGTTACCTTTTCTCAGGTGGGGTATATGACAGAGCAAAAAAAGAAGGTCCTGCCTTTGCTGATAAATACCGCTCGCTGTTGGGTGATACGGGCAGTATGATGACTGAAGACCTGGCTCGTGAGCACCTTGGGGTTGATCTGTCCGCCAGGGACTTCTGGGAGGATGCTGTCTCCCGCTCTCTGGGGGATGTCGATGAATTTGTAAAGTTGGCTGAGTCTCAGTGACTCTGACAATAAATAAGTGATCAATAGAAGGCGGAACCATTCAGGGTTCCGCCAGCGTTCATATTAAGAGAAGATACAAGGAAACCTTCTTTTTAGTATTATTGCCAACTAAGCGATGGAATCGCTGAAGGGTTCCACCCATAGAACGGCAACAGAAAGTTGAAAGCCATGATGGAGACGGTGAGTTGAAATCTGGAGCTGCAAAGAAATCAGCTGACAGCGATAACTCAAACAGGTTGCGACAGAGCGGTCGTGTCCCTTGGGATGATATCCCCCGGGATGATGCCCCGGCGATGTTCGACCGGATTGCTCCCCGATACGACCTGCTCAATCGTCTCTTATCCGCTCGTCGCGATATTGCCTGGAGAAAAAAACTGGCTGCTGAGCTTCCGCCCATATCCAATCTTAATGTCCTTGATCTGGCAACAGGCACGGGTGATGTCATCCTTTCCATTTTGGATCATTGTGACAACATATCCCACGCTGTGGGTCTTGATCCGGCGAGCGAGATGCTCTCTCTGGCACAGAAGAAAATCGATGCTGCCAGCTGTAGCGATAAGACATCGCTGGTTCGTGGTGACGCTCTATCATTACCATTTCTTGATTCTATCTTCAACGCCGTCACGATTGCCTTCGGTATCCGCAATGTGTCTGATGTACCGCAAGGGTTGAGAGAGATGTGGCGCGTACTGAAACCGGGCGGCAAGGCTGTTATTTTGGAGTTTTCGCTTCCATCAAACAGGCTCATCAGAGCCATTTACCTGATCTACTTTCGCCACATTCTACCTCGATTGGGAGCAATTATTTCCAGAGATGCTCATGGCTATCGTTACCTCAATGCCACTGTTGAGTCATTTCCTTATGGTGAAGAGTTCTGCGCTTTGATGCGGGAGGCTGACTTTGAGCACGTTAAAGCAAAAACTCTAACCTTTGGCGTGGCGACACTCTATAGCGGAATCAAAACATCGAGTGGGTCAATCGAATGAAACCACAGAGTACAACAACTTTATCGGAACACAGACGAGCTTATAATATCGTTTCTGCGTATGACCGTATGGCGGAGCAACTCCGGTCGACTTTGGCATCGCAGCAACGCCACGCAAAAACACGCGCTATTCGGCTGACTGTGAGCGTGAAGGATGCTGAACCTCTTCAGTGGTTGCAGGCTCAGACTGTTCATCCACGCATGTACTGGGCGGATCGACTGGGACAGTCCGAGATAGCGGCTGTTGGTATTGCTCATCGTTGGAACGAAGGTCTGCCGGAGCCAGACAATCTTCTGAATCCCGATTTTCCAGAGTTGCGCTACTACGGCGGAATGCGTTTCGACAGGAAGGCACCTTCTGAGGAAATGTGGTCGGATTTCGGAGCAACGTCATTGGTAATACCGCGCTTCGAATTAGTGAAATGCAGAGAAAAGACAGACTTTGTGTGTAATCTGATTCCCGGGAACGACTCGGGACAGGTGAATGATATCCTCAATCAGCTTGAAAAGCTCAAGACTGTTATCCAACCGACATCAACTGAATTCCCAGGCTTACTTGACCGAGAAGACATTCCAAATCAAACCGCGTGGGAAGAAAAGGTTCGTCAGACACTTGACGAGCTGCGACAGGGGTCATTGAAAAAAATTGTTCTGGCCCGCAAGACAGAACTTCGTTTTGATAACAGCGTCAACCCGGTGTCATTGCTGCAGAGTCTGAATACGCCCGGGTGTTTTCGCTTCCTTTGGGAACCTCGGCCCGGCTTGGCGTTTGTTTCGGTTTCCCCTGAACGGCTCTATCGACGCAATGGACACCGCATTGAATGCGAAGCCCTGGCGGGGACCTGTCCCCGTAGTCGGGTTGCGGCTGATGATAATCGCCTGGGGATGGAGTTGCTAAACAGTGACAAGGAGAAAAGAGAGCATTCGTTTGTAACCGACGCCATCCGTGAGAGTCTCTCGACGCTGTGCGACAAAGTGCGAGGGGGTGATAACGTCACCATTATGAAACTCAGTCGGCTTCAGCATTTAATGACAAGCTTTACCAGTGAACTCCGGAAAGGAATCAGCGACCAAAAGATAATAGAGCATCTGCACCCCACCCCCGCTGTGGCTGGTTTCCCGGTTGACCAAGCCTGCCATCGCATAGCGACACTGGAACCTTTTGATCGGGGTTGGTATGCCGGTCCGATTGGCTGGATCGGCAGTGGGCAGGCCGAGTTCGCAGTAGGTATTCGATCGGCTTTGGTTCGCGGAGACAAACTCTGTTTGTACTCGGGAGCCGGTATTGTCGATGGCTCCGATCCGAAAAAGGAATGGGAAGAAACCGAAAACAAAATGGGCCAGTTTCTGGCTCTTTTCTCATGACATGGACACGAGTCACCCCAACATAAACTCTCTGTGGGCTACGCTTCTAGTAGAAGAGTTAGTGCGCTGTGGAGTGAACCAGTTTTTTATCTCCCCCGGATCGCGCAGCACCTCCCTGACAGTTGCAGTTGCCTCGAATGAGAGAACAAGATCGCTGGTGCATTTCGACGAACGCGGAGCGGCCTATGCGGCTCTTGGATTCAGCAAGGCAACTCGAAAACCGGCGGCTTTAATATGTACCTCCGGAACAGCAGCGGCGAACTTTTCCCCTGCCATTGTCGAAGCCTCTCAGGAACAGATTCCTCTGATTGTTCTCACTGCTGACCGTCCGCCTGAGTTGCGCTACACCGGCGCCAACCAGACTATAAACCAGGTGCAACTATACGGGGATTACGTGCGCTGGTTCTGTGATCTTCCCTGCCCGAGCGATGAGATTGATGCATCATTCATTCTGACAACGGTAGATCAAGCGGTTTATAGAGCGCTCCGTTCACCATCAGGCCCGGTACATATTAACTGTATGTTCCGTGAACCACTTGCCCCGACGGGAGAGTTCGAGGATTACCTAGGCTACCTGTCGCCTGTTTCTTCCTGGATGGTATCCGATCAGCCATACACACAATATAGCATTTCACGGTCGGAACCGGACGAGACCGATCTACACCGGGTGGCAGAATGGATGAATGACACCGAGTGCGGCATTGTTGTTGCGGGTGCGCTTCGTAATAATGATGACCGACGAGCCGCAATCTCTCTCACACAACAGCTTGGATGGCCGTTGTTGCCCGATATTTCTTCCGGACTTCGCATCGCCGGCAGTGCCGGTTCCTTTAGACGTGCGGACAACAGCGCAGCGTATTACTACGACCTCTTGCTGCACAGTGGTCGTTTGGCAGAAGAGAACCGGCCATCGGCCGTTATCCATCTGGGCGGCAGGGTAACATCAAAACGTCTGGCTTTGTGGCTGAAAGATTCTCGTCCTCAACATTATCTAACTGTGACAGATCACCCTTACCGACAGGACCCCGATCATCTGGTGACAGATCGTTTCGACTGCGACGTTGCCGCTTTTTCTCAAGCCATCGGACCTTTTCTGAAAAGCAGTGGCGCTGCCACCGAGTGGACGACTTCATTCGTTAAAGCATCAGCCAGTGTAGGGACAATGATTACGAATCTGTTGCGAAAGGGCGACGATCTCAGTGAACCTTCGGTAGCCCGATTAATCTCACAGCATATCAACCCGAAGGCTTGCCTCTTTCTCGGCAACAGCATGCCTATCCGCGATATGGATAGTTTCACCGACCCTTCCGGGCCCGCGGTTCCGGTCGGTTGCAATCGCGGCGCCAGTGGTATTGATGGTGTCGTAGCCACTGCTTTTGGGTTTGCATTAGGATCGGACAAAAAGGTAACACTGCTGCTGGGTGATCTGGCTCTGCTGCATGATATTAATTCTCTCTGCTTGCTGCGCCAACTCGAACAGCCCATGACTGTCATTGTTATCAATAACAACGGTGGCGGTATTTTCTCCTTTCTGCCAATCGCTAAGCGCAATGACATATTCGAACAGTTCTGGGGGACACCGCACAATATGAATTTCAAATATGCCGCCAGACAGTTCGGTCTTGGGTACGAGTGCCCTTCTACGCTGCGCGAATTTCAGGAAGTATACAGAAGCTCACAAACAGAGGACTCATCGACGCTGATAGAAGTCAAAACCGATCGCGAGGATAACGCCCGATTTCACGAAGAGCTCCTTCGCACAGCCATAGCTGAACTTGACAAAGGTTGAGGAAGCGTGGCTTCATCTTACAAATTTCATTTCACAGAGTCGGGAAACACAGCGCAGCCGCCGGTCGTGTTCCTGCATGGTTTCATTGGTTGCGGAAGTGATTGGAGTGGCATTGTCACTGAGCTGTCTAACAGTTTTCATTCTCTCATGCCGGACCTTCCCGGTCACGGCCGGACGATTGTCGAAGGGTCGGATGAGAGTTATCTTATGGAATACACCGCACGTGGCTTGATCGATTGGCTTGATTCGATAAGCATTGACAAATGCTATCTGGTAGCCTATTCGATGGGCGGTCGACTGGGTTTGTACTTAGCCATCAACTATCCCGACCGGTTTGACAAGATAGTTTTGGAATCATCCTCCCCCGGCCTAAAGACAGCAGAGGAACGCACCGCCCGACGTACTCACGATAATGGTATCGCAAACAAATTACAGACAGCGCCAATGATACAGTTCCTGCGAGAATGGTACGATCAACCGTTATTTACATCTCTTCGACAGCAGCCACAACAACTGGCAGCTTTGTTGGAGAATCGAAGCGCTAATGATCGGGAAGGTTTGGCGAAATCCTTGCAGATGATGGGGACCGGAAGGCAACCTTCAATGTGGCCGCGGCTTGGTGAAGTCAAATCCGACACGCTGTTGATTGTTGGAGAAAAGGACGCTAAATTCCGTGCGATAGCAAAAGAGATGGCTGGTTTGATGCCGGATGCGACAATTTCCGTTGTTGCGGACACCGGTCATAATGTTCATTTCGAGAAACCTGATGAATTCGCAGCTCTGGTTAAGCGGTTCCTGATGCGATAGGCGAAAGGATTGTCATGGAAGATATCAAGTGGGTCGAGGCCGGGAAGTATGATGACATTCTCTACCATAAGGCGGAGGGAATAGCCAAAATTACGATCAACCGTCCACAGGTGCGTAATGCTTTCCGACCGCAAACGGTTCAGGAAATGAGTCAGGCTCTCGCTGATGCTCGGGAAGATTCTGACATCGGCGTGGTGATTTTAACCGGCCAGGGTGAAAAGGCGTTCTGCTCCGGC
This sequence comes from Candidatus Zixiibacteriota bacterium, assembly GCA_003641415.1. Taxonomy (GTDB): domain Bacteria; phylum Zixibacteria; class MSB-5A5; order GN15; family FEB-12; genus B120-G9. The sequence continues at coordinate 7,361 of QNAG01000106.1, forward strand.
GGCGACCAGAAGATACGCGGCGATTCTGGCTATACCGACAACACCGGAGTGAACCGTCTCAACGTTCTCGATTTCCAGCGTCAAATGCGGACCTGCCCCAAACCGATTATCGCTATGGTGGCCGGGTATGCTATCGGTGGTGGGCACGTGCTGCACCTGATGTGTGATCTGACTATCGCTGCCGACAACGCTATTTTCGGACAGACCGGTCCCAAGGTCGGCTCGTTTGACGGCGGCTACGGGGCAAGTTACATGGCACGGATCGTGGGACAAAAAAAGGCGCGTGAGATATGGTTCCTCTGTCGCCAATACAACGCCAAGCAGGCGCTGGAGATGGGATTGATTAATACAGTAGTGCCGCTGGATAAGCTGGAAGATGAGACCGTCAAATGGTGCCGAGAAATTCTGGCCAATTCGCCGATTGCAATTCGTTGTTTGAAAGCAGCTCTTAACGCCGATTGCGATGGCCAGGCCGGATTGCAGGAACTGGCCGGCAATGCTACTATGCTGTTTTACATGACTGAAGAAGGTCAGGAAGGCCGCAACGCTTTTGTCGAGAAACGCAAGCCGGACTTCTCCAAGTTTCCGCGGCAGCCGTAGGTCTGGTAGTTGACAGTTAGCGAAAAATACAAAGTGGAGTTATCGCATTGTCCTCTTCTTCAATTGATACATGGGTTTCGGCTTCCCGACCCAGGACTCTTCCGGCTGCTGCTGCGCCGGTAATTATAGGTACTGCTATGGCTATAGAGGCAGGTGGATTTCATTTGTTATCCTGCCTGGCAGCTCTGATCGGGGCTTTGCTGATTCAGATTGGCACTAATTTCGCCAATGACTACTACGATTTCAAGAAAGGAGCCGACAAGGGCGAACGGCTCGGACCAACGCGAGCCACTCAGTCTGGACTGGTTACTCCGGAAGCGATGCGACAGGCTATGTTTCTTATCTTTGGCCTGGCTATCCTTGTGGGAGTGTATCTCGTATGGCGAGGAGGCTGGCCGATTGTAATAATCGGGCTGTCTTCGGTGTTGTTCGGCATTCTGTATACCGGCGGGCCATATCCTCTCGGTTACAATGGATTGGGGGAACTGTTTGTGCTGATCTACTTTGGACCGGTGGCGGTCGGGGGAACATATTATGTTCAGACGCTTGATATCAACAGTACCGTTCTGATAGCAGGTTTGGCGCCGGGACTTTTCTCGGTGGCAATTCTTGCTGTGAATAATCTCCGAGACATTAATAATGACCGCCGCACGGGCAAACGAACGCTGGCGGTGAGATTCGGTGACACCTTTGCCAGTTACGAATATGTACTGGCTATTACAGCGGCGGCGTTCATACCTATGGTTCTGTGGGTTGTAACACAAAGTCACCCTCTGGGCATGATTTCAATAGCGGCTCTCGTTATTGCAGTAAAGCCCTCAGTGACGGTCTTCGCTTTCACCGACGGACGACAGCTTAACAGCGTGCTCTCAGATACCGGGAGGATTCTCCTCCTCTACAGTATCCTGTTTTCAGTTGGGTGGCTCTTATGACAATCAATGA